>JBGSWA010000471.1:0-9403 GCA_041752645.1 Gillisia sp.
CCCCTTATAATTATCTGCAAACCAAGGCATCCATACCTTTTCTTTTTTTAACTGCCTCACGATATTGAATACCTCTTCCTTGGGGCAGTTGATAACCACTGTCCTGCTTATGTCAAATTCCTTTTTAGCTGCGGCCTGCAGAAATGCTATAAAAGTAATTATGCCGATGATGATATAAAAAATTAATGTCATAGAAATCTTTTTAGCAATGAGTGATAAAACTAGCGTTTATCCTGAAACTTTTTGACCAGTTGATCAAAATTCTTGAAACTTTTACTCAACCATTCAAATTTAACTGCATTTTTTTCATTCTCGGTGAATTCCCAGTTTAATTCGCCGGCTCTCAATCTCTGGGTTAAATCCTGAAGAATGATCGCCGCAGAAACCGAGATATTAAGGCTTTCGGTAAATCCTGCCATCGGGATCTTTATAAAGGCATCGGCCTGCTCCATGATCTCCTGGGAGAGCCCGTTTGTTTCCGTGCCAAAGAAGATTGCGGAGCGCTTTGAAATATCGAAATCCGAGAGCATCGCCGCATCCTGGTGCGGGGTGGAGGCCACAATTTGGTAGCCCTGCCCGCGCAGGCTTGCAAGGCAGTCCTCGCTGTTGTGGTACCTGTGAAGACTCACCCATTTTTGAGCTCCCATCGCAATTTCACGGTCAATCTTTTTCAGGTTCCGCTCCTCGATCACATGAATGTTTTGAATCCCAAATACATCACAACTCCTCATAACAGCGCTGGTGTTATGCAATTGATACACATCCTGGGTCACCACCGTAAAATGATCGGTCCTTTGCCGGACCACCTTGTCAAACAATTCCTTTCTTGCAGGAGTCAGTAAATCTTCTAAAAATGTTATCAATTCAGGATCGGTCATCTAATCTGTGTTTTTTTTACAATATTGAGGTTTGAATCTTTATAAAAAATAAAGGCTGTCATCAAAAAAGGCTGTCCAAATACAACCCTTTGGACAGCCTGAGAATTAATTAGAAACGCCTTGTTTTATTTTTCAAATGCCTTTAGGGTTTTGGTGATAATCTGAACACAATCCATTATTTCTGCCTCCGAGATAACAAGGGGTGGTGCAAATCGAATAATATTGCCATGAGTAGGTTTTGCGAGCAACCCGTTCTCCTTGAGGGCCAGGCAAATATCCCAGGCGGTGGAACTCTCCTCAGGCTCGTCAATTACAATGGCATTGAGCAGTCCCCGTCCCCTAACCATGGTGACAATACTGCTCTTTTCTATGTATTTGTTTAATTCGTCCCTGAATAATTTTCCCAGTTTTCTTGCATTCTGTGCAAGTTTTTCGTCTTTGACTACCTCCAGGGCCGCGAAGGCCACCGCTGCCGCAATTGGATTCCCACCAAAGGTGGATCCGTGCTGGCCCGGATTTATAACATTCATAATCTCATCGTCCGCCAAAACCGCAGAAACGGGATAATTCCCTCCGGAAAGTGCTTTTCCTAAAATCAATACATCCGGCCGGCTATAGGTTTGTTGGCGCTCACAATGTCCCTCACAGCTGCAGTTGCCGCAAACCGCAAGCAAAGCTCCTGTCCTGGCAATTCCGGTTTGAATTTCATCTGCGACAAAAAGCACATTGTGCTTTTTGCACAAGGCCTGCACCTTTTTCATATAATCCTCTGCAGGAGTATAGACCCCCGCTTCCCCCTGAATGGGTTCTACAAGAAATCCTGCTATATTCTCATGAGTATTAAGAGCTTCTTCCAATGCCGGAATATCATCATATGGGATTTTTATAAACCCCGGGGTGTAAGGTCCAAAATTTTTGCGTGCATTTTCATCGTTGGAAAAGGAAATGACCGTAGTGGTCCTTCCGTGGAAATTGTTTTCACAAACGATGATCTTCGCCTGATGCTCGGCAACTCCTTTTTTCTCATAAGCCCATTTTCGGGTAATTTTAATCGCGGTTTCCACTGCCTCCGCCCCGGTATTCATAGGCAGCAATTTGTCGTATTTAAAATACTCGGTAGCATATTTTTCAAAAGGCCCCAGTACATCGTTGTAAAAGGCCCTCGAAGTAAGTGCGAGGGTAGAGGCCTGGGCGGTCATTGCCTGTACAATCTTTGGATGGCAATGTCCCTGGTTCACCGCGGAATAAGAGGATAGAAAGTCGTAATATTTTTTACCTTCCACATCCCAAACGTGGACCCCTTCTCCCCGTTTCAACACCACAGGTAATGGGTGATAATTATGGGCTCCATGTTTTTCCTCCAATTTAATCGCCTGCTCCGCAGAGGTAATTTCTTCTAATCGCATCTCAAAAAATTTTAATTTTTATTTCTTACAATTCCTGCTTTGATAGTACTAAAACATTGGTTGGGCAGAGGGAGAGAAATCATCCGAATGCAACCCTCGCAAATTACTAAATGTTATCTGAAATTTATAATCCAGGCCTTAATAAATCTTTACAATTATGCTATTTTTGTGCCATGAGAAAAAAGAAAGAAAATTTGATTTTTGAGCGGTTGGAGATTTTGGGAGCCGGGGCAAAGGGAAAAAGTATCGCCAGGGCCCCCAATGGCAAAGTCATCTTTATAGGCAATGCCGTGCCCGGGGATATAGCCGATATTCAAACCACCAAGATGAAAAAATCATACTATGAAGGGACCGCAGTTAAATTCCACGAATATTCCAAGAAACGGGTAGCCCCCGAGTGTGAACATTTTGGAACCTGTGGCGGCTGCAAATGGCAATTCATGGGATATGAACACCAGCTTTTTTACAAGCAGGAGGAAGTTGAGAACAATTTGCGGAGAATAGGTAAAATTGAACTGCCTCCTATCAGCCCAATTTTGGGAAGTCCGGATATTTATTTTTACCGGAATAAAATGGAATTTTCCTTTAGCGATCGAAGGTGGCTCAGTCTGGAGGAGATTAAGAGCAAGGGGGAGATTCCAGACAAAAATGCCCTTGGCTTTCATATCCCGGGGATGTGGGATAAGATCCTGGATATTAAAAAATGCCATCTTCAGGAAGACCCCAGCAATGCCATCAGAAATCATGTAAAACAGGTGGCCCTGGCCAATGGGCTTTCCTTCTTTAATACCCGGGAGCAAAGCGGAATGCTCCGAACCCTTATGATACGCACCTCCTCTACCGGGGAACTCATGGTTTTAATTCAATTTTACGCTGAAGATCTCGAAAAACGAACGCTGTTGCTCGATAGCCTGGCGGAATCTTTTCCGGAGATCACCTCCCTCCAATACGTGATCAATTCCAAGGGGAATGACACCATATATGACCAGGAAGTAATTTGTTATAAAGGGCGGGATCACATTTTTGAAGAAATGGAGGGCCTGCAATTCAAAATAAACGCAAAATCCTTCTATCAGACCAATTCAAAGCAAGCTTACCAATTGTATAAAATCACCAGGGATTTTGCCGGGCTAACCGGAGAAGAACTCGTCTACGATCTGTATACCGGTACAGGTACCATCGCACAATTTATAGCCTCCCAGGCAAAAAAGGTAATTGGGATCGAAGCGGTTCCTGTGGCTATTGAAGATGCCAGGGAAAATGCAAAACGCAACCATATAGAAAACACCGAATTTTATGCCGGGGATATGAAAAAAGTATTCTCAAAGGAATTTATCCGCCAACACGGACAGCCCGATGTGATCATTACCGATCCGCCCAGGGATGGGATGCATAAAGATGTAATTGAGCAAATAATTGGTATCTTGCCCCAACGAATCGTCTATGTGAGCTGTAATTCGGCAACACAGGCAAGGGATTTGGAATTGTTGGATCAGAATTACATAGTCACAAAGGTGCAGCCAGTTGATATGTTTCCACAAACCTTTCACGTAGAAAATGTAGTATGCTTAGAAAGAAGATAAAAGAATTTGATCTAAAGATCCTGGGAGTGGGAATAATTTTCCTGGCCCTTCTCGGTTTTAGTTGCCAGAGGGACGATATTTGCCCGGGGGCTACCCCGCTTACTCCCTTGTTGCGTATTTCATTTTTCGATTTTGAAAATCCCGAAGTCCCAAAACCTCCTACGAACCTCAGGGTGAAGGCCTCTGATATGGACTCTATCCTACTGAATAGGGTGAACCTGACTGAAATCAGTATTCCATTAAAAACGGATGTCGATTTTACCGAGTATGAGTTTATTTTAAATGCGCCCATCACCCTGCAGGATTCTCTGGGCACTTCAAATACGGACAAGATTCGCTTTACCTATGCCCGCAGCGAGGTTTATATCGACAGGGCCTGTAGTTTTAAGGTGAATTTTATAGATATAAGGATTGCCTCCCCTTCTGCGGAAGTGGATACCTCCAGATGGATTAAAAATATTGTAGTTGAAGAAGAAATCATCGAAAATGAAACAAACACTCATATCCTTATATACCATTAGCATATTTTTACTTTTCCATTGTTGGTCTGCCAATGCGCAAACAAACCTCGATACAATCCAGTATAAGGAAAAGTACGGATTGAGACTGGGGATAGATTTGAGCAAGCCGCTTAAGACCTTCCTTATGGAGGATTACCGCGGCCTGGAAATACTGGGAGATTACCGGGTTTATAAAAATTACTATTTGGCTGCCGAGCTTGGCAATGAAGAATTGGGGATAACAGAGCAAAACATTAGGGCTACCGCCAAAGGCAGTTACATAAAACTGGGAGCCGACTACAACGCTTATGAGAACTGGGCGGGAATGGAAAATGTAATCTTCGTGGGAATGAGATATGCCTTTTCCACATTTTCACAAACCCTGGAAGAATACACCATCTCGGGCAGGTCTCAGTATTTTCCACCAAATATCATTGAAGGTCCTTTTCAAACAAAAGGACTAACGGCCAGTTGGGTGGAACTGGTTGCCGGAATAAAGGTCCAACTCCTCAATAATATCTACCTTGGTGCCAATGTGCAGTTAAAAAGGCGCATTACACAAACTACGCCTTCCAATTTTGACAATCTTGCCATACCTGGATTCAACCGAACCTATGATGAGAGTTTATTTGGGGTTGGATACGGCTACACGATTTCCTACCTGATCCCGCTCTATAAAAAGGCTAAAGATTAATCCTGCAGGTCCTTTATTTTGTGCAATTTCTTGGTGCCTTCATAAATATCATATTTCAAAAATTTAGCCTCCAGGGCCCCGTTGAAGATCTTTATTTTTCTTGACGGGCGAAGTCCCACGTGTTTAATCGCCTCCAAATTTGAGGTGATAAACCAGGCCTCGGTCCCTGGATAATTTTGTTTTAAGGTATCCCCTATTTTCTTGTAAAACACGGGCATGTCTATATTGAGGCGTTCCCCGTATGGAGGATTAAACACCATATGCAAATGCCGCTGGGTCAGTTTTTCGCTTTCGAAAAAATCCTGCTGTGAAACTTTTATGAATTCCGATAGGTTGGCATTTTCAACATTGTCTATGGCTTTATTTACCGCTGAGGGAGCCGTGTCATAGCCTGTAATGGTAAAATGAAAATCCCGCACTCTTTTTAGAACTGATTCTTCCACTTTTTCAAACAGATCCACATCCCAGTCTTTCCACTTTTCAAAAGCAAATTCCTTTCGGTTTAAATTCGGGGGAATATTGCAGGCTATCATCGCTGCTTCAATTAAAAGGGTGCCACTGCCGCACATAGGATCCATAAAATCGCACTGGCCGTCCCAACCCGAAAGCAACAGCAAGCCGGCGGCGAGCACCTCGTTTATGGGGGCTATGTTTGTGGCTGTTTTATAGCCTCTTTTATGCAGGGATTGTCCGGAGGAGTCCAGGGAAATATTGCAAATTTCCTTTTCTATATGCACATTGACCCTTAGGGTTGGAAAATCCAGATCCACATCCGGCCTTTGCCCAAATTTTTCCCGAAATCTGTCCACAATGGCATCCTTGGTTTTTTGGGCTATATATTTGGAGTGGGTAAATTTTTCAGAATGTATGGTCGCATCAATGGCGAGGGTATCGTTATATTCCATAAAATCCTCCCAGGCAATAGCTTTCACCTCCCTGTATAGATCCTCTTCGGAGCTAACCCTAAAGGTTTTAAAAGGCTTTAATATTTTGATGGCCGTGCGCAAACATAAATTCGCTTTGTACATAAAACCCATATCACCCGAAAACCTAACATTCCTGATCCCTTCTTTAATATCCATAGCACCCAGGTCCCGCAATTCCTTTGCTAAAATAGGCTCAAAACCAAAAAGGGTTTTTGCCACCATTTCAAAATTATTTCCCATTCCCATTATTTCTTTAACCACAAAAATACGTTATTTTTGTTCCATATTATAATTACAAGTCCTGCACAATGGAATGTTTGGAAGCCTTGCTGCCCAAAATTTTCCAAAACCAATTTTAACAATGGACCTTCCTGAAATTTACTGAAATTTAAAAAATGATTTATACGCTACCGCTTCTTTCTGTTCTATTGGGTTACCTCCTCGCACTGTTTATAAAACCATCAACCTCCCTCGCCTTTAAACTCCTGCTTTCCTTTAGTGGTGCCTATCTACTTTCGGTTACCGTTTTTAATTTGCTGCCCGAGGTGTATCAATCAGGGGCAAGCAATATTGGTATTTTTATAATGATGGGGTTATTGGTGCAAATTTTGCTGGAATTCCTATCCAAAGGGGTGGAACATGGCCATTTTCATTTTGACGAGAACGGCACTCGATTCCCATTGGTCCTACTTATCAGTTTATGTATCCATTCATTTTTGGAAGGTTTTCCATTAAATGACTCCGACCACCTTTTGCATGGCGTTGTAATTCATAAGATTCCCGTAGCCGCTATTTTATCCGCATTTTTGATACATTCCAGGATCTCCCGGGCAAAGGTGTTTTTGTTTTTAATTATTTTTGCCCTGATGACCCCCTTTGGCAGTTATACTCAGGCACATTTTGAGCCGCTTGCCAGGTACAGTTTGTACATAAACGCGCTGGTTATTGGAATTTTCCTACATGTTTCCACGACTATTTTATTTGAATCCTCAAAAAATCACAAGTTCAACGCTTCCAAACTGGGAGTCATCGTCTTTGCGATTTTATTGGCATATTTCTTATAAGGATGTTCAGCAAGGAAGAATCCAAAAACCTAACCCAGGAATTCTGGACCAGCTTTGGAAGGCAAACTCCTCATAAGTGGATCCTATACAATACCAAAATTAAGGAGTTCCAATTAAAATTCACCTTCACCACAAAATTTGCCCAGGTTTCCCTGGATATTATATCCCAGGATGAGATCATCCGCGCTTATTATTTTGAAAAATTAATAGCGCTCAAAACCATTCTTAAAACGCAATACCTCCCGGAAGTTACCTTTCATGAAAATTATGAATTACCCGAGGGCAAATTTGTTTCAAGGATTTCTCTTGAACTGGAATCGGTAAGTATTCACAATAATAAGGACTGGCCGGTGGTATCCGAGTTTCTAATGACCAATATGCACCAATTGGAAGATTTTTTTACAGAGTACAGCAGTTACCTGGAATATTAACCGGCTGAATTTTCCCCGCCCTGAACTTTTCACTTCTCATAAATGCCTTACCCCAGGACCCTGGCAGCTCGTGCCTGATTGAAGCATGGCTCTTATCCCCGGGGCGAAATATATTAATTTAATATTTATACAACTCTAATTTCCATTTATATTGATCTTGCAAAGCAAAACCCCTTGGTGATCATAGGGGTAAATATCATATAAAAAAAAGAACCAGGATTTAAGCCTTAATTTTTAATCCTGGTCTCCGCTTTATCTTTCGAGAGTTGCAGCAATCCGGGATTCCGCCTACTCTGAACTTTAATGACACTTTGGAAATCCTTTCCGCTATTGGGTATAATCTCTCCTATTCCTCAGGAAAATCAACTATTAAACGACGAATATTTCCCCTTCCTTATCCCAAATTGACAAAACAGGCTCAAAAACCTACATCAGAATCAGGATTATGGATCAGCTCCATTCCAAAAACAGGGCAGTGACCCCCGTTATGCATTAGAATAATTCCCTGATTGTAATTTTTGTAGTACAAACCACTACAATTTTTTCACATTTTCCACTATTTCCAAAATTTTATTTTATTCTTTAATTAGTATTATTAAAAAATTGTTAGGTTTTTAATAGTCACGACTTCGTTCAATTAACGCAGCCCCACACCCCCCTAATCCCCCCAAGGATATTTTTTGAAGAAGTCGTGTTTTATTACAAAAGTCATATCGGGATATATCAGTGAGCAAGTGAGAGATCACGATATATGGAACAATTTCAAAAATTACGTATTTCTGTTTTAAATCCTGAAATAATGGAAGAAAAAACGGATTATTCCCAAAGGTTGTGGAGTCCGTAACTAGAGGCTGAGCCGTAAAATGAATCAAAAAATAACAGTTGAACTGGCCCCAAAAACAAGGAAGCAGGGAATGTAGAATCCCACCTTTATAAAAGGCTAACCAAAACTTATGTAACCATTGCAAATAGTCGGTTTATTTTCCCTATAATCCTGAAAATCCACGATTAAACCCTCCTTGTTTCACCCCCCTAGTTCGATAATAAGGACACTTCAGAAGTAAAGTTTTAGTCAAAAAATAAGCTTATGGACGGCCCCACCCGTCCATAAGCTACTAAATCTAAAATCTACCCCAATAAACTTTAGAAATCCGTTTCAAAATTTATTTCCAATCTCAATTGAAATTGTCAATTCATTTCTAAGCGGAAATAAATATACACGAAAAATTCCCCTTTCCAAATTATATTTAAATTATTTTAATGTTAAATAAAAACATATCAGCCTGTTATAAGTTTTTATGAATTTGAAAAGTAACGTTATTCAAATAGAGATTAACAGTATTAATCCAGAAATCCAGGAAATTTAAATTTATGCAAATGGAGGTTAAGCCAAAAATTAGTTGAATATTTAAATTGCTCCAGCAATGATAGGGCTTTTGAAGAAAACGGAGCCTTTAAAGTAGCGGAAGTGAGTCCTATAGCATTTTTTCTTGAACAGATGGGCTAATATATTTGCTGGGACTACACCAATCGACCTTGAACCATAAAATATTCAGTGTTTTTATTTCTAGCCTGATCCCCTGGCATCATACATCTACCCAGAGAAATACCAAAAATGCCTGTTTGTTTTCTAGTTTTGTTTGCTTAGTCCGGGGTCCCTGCAGCTTAACTTCCCTGTTTCCGACCAGGCCGGGATGCCCGGCACAAACAAAAAGACCCTCACAAATAAATGCAAAGGTCCTGTCTCAGGGGATCCCATTCTCCTGGGATAGGTATAAACAAAAAAAGAGCCTTACATTGCTGCAAGGCTCTTTCAAAAAAAGGCGACGACATACTCTCCCACAATAAGCAGTACCATCTGCGCTAACGGGCTTAACTTCTCTGTTCGGAATGGGAAGAGGTGAGCCCCGTTGCTATAGCC
>JBGSWA010000472.1:0-7443 GCA_041752645.1 Gillisia sp.
TGGCATTGATGAACCGATGATCAATTACAAAGACACACTGAGCAAAAGTTTTAATGAGGATAGCCAGTTTGATATTATTATGGCCAACCCGCCCTTTACCGGCAATATTGATAAAGGCGATATCAACGAAACATTAAAACTCCCTACCACCAAAACAGAACTGTTGTTTGTAGAGCGCATTTTTAACATGCTAAAAATGGGAGGCACTGCAGCCGTGATTGTACCCAGCGGTGTAATACAAAACAGCGGCAAAGCATTTGAAGCCGTAAGGAAATTAATAATAGACCAGGCCGAATTGAAAGCCGTGATAGCCTTGCCCAGCGGCGTATTTAAACCTTACGCCGGTGTAAGCACTGCCATTTTAATTTTTACAAAGGGCGGCGAAACCGACCAGGTTTGGTTTTACGATATGCAGGCGGATGGCTATACATTGGATGATAAAAGAAATAAAATTGCCGAAACCGATTTGCCCGATATTGTACAACGCTACAAAAGTAGAAATGCAAAAAAAGACAGCGACAGAAAACTGAAATATTATATGGTGCCTAAAAAAGAAATTGTAGCCAGCAACTACGATTTGAATTTGAGTACTTATAAAGAGGAAGTGTATGAGGAAGTGATGTATGAAAAGCCAGAGGTAATTTTTGGAAAGTTGGAAATAATTGAAGGAAAAATTCAATCGGGTTTACGTGAATTAAAATTAATGTTGTGATGAAGTTCGAAAGATTAGCAGATAAAATAACTCAGGTGAGGGGAATAGCTTTTAATCCAAAAGATATTTCAGAAATCCCTTTGCCTGATTATATACCAGTGTTAAAAGCAAACAATATTAAAGAAAGAGGAATTGATTTCTCCAATCTAATTTACATTCACAGAAGCAAAGTAAAACCCGAACAATTTATAAAAAAAGGAGACTTGCTTCTTGCTGCATCAAGTGGAAGCAAGGATATTGTAGGAAAGAATATTTTTTTTGAGAATGATTTTGAAGGTTCGTTTGGTGCATTCTGCAAACTGGTTAGGCCGAATAAAAAAGTAAATCACAATTTTTTAGCGGTATTTTTTAAAACGCCAATTTTCAAAAGGCATATTCGTAAATTAATTCAAGGTGCATTAATAAATAATTTGAAGAACGAACACATTGATAGTTTACAAATCCCTTCTCTCTCTTTCTCCACCCAAATCCAAATAGCCAACATACTAAGCAAAGCCGAAACATTAATTGAGCAACGCAAACAAAGCATTGTCCTGCTGGATGAGTTTTTGAAAAGTATGTTTTTGGAGATGTTTGGGGATCCGGCTTTCAATAAAAAGCAATGGTGCAAATTTCAGCTACAAGATTTGATTGCGAGTGGAGATAAAATAAATTATGGAGTTGTACAACCCGGTGAAGATGGAAATAAAACAGGGATTGAAATTATTCGAGTTGGGGATTTTGATGGAATAAAAATAAACTCAAAAAACTTAAAGCTTATTGATGTAGCAATTGAGCAAAAACATAAAGCGTCAAGGTTATCAGGTGATGAGGTATTACTTGCCTGTGTGGGAGCAACAATAGGAAAAATTGCTTTGACAGATAAATCTCATAAGGGTTTCAATATAGTAAGAGCTGTCGCTAGAGTAAGATGTAATTCAGGAAAATTAAACAGATTGTATTTGTGTCAATTGCTTCTTACTTCTTATTATCAATTCAATCTTAAAAACCTAGCTAGAACAGTTGCACAACCAACTTTAAATATCAAGCAAATTGAAGAATTAAAAATACCTGTTCCCCCCCTAGAACTCCAAAACCAATTCGCCGCCATCGTTACTAAAACCGAAGCACTAAAGGAGCAATACAAAATCAGTTTGCAGGAGCTGGAAAACTTGTATGGCAGTTTAAGCCAAAAGGCGTTTAAGGGAGAATTAATTTTTAAAGATGCTGAAGAAGCACTATTGTTGATGGCTGCCGAACCGGACGTAGAATATAATTGAGGATGGAATTTGCAGGCGCCGGACGGAGTCCGGTGTTGGCATTGTTACTATTGCATTGAATTAAATGAAATGAATAAAGCGTTGATGGATGTGGTAATTTTTGTTGTGTTCAAAGATTGGTAATAGGGGAGGCAGAGGGGTGGAGGCCTGCGCCTGAGAGAAATTTCTATTCAAAATAAAATCGTATCAGCAATATCGAATGGTAGCCTTAAGTCAGAATTTGGTGAATTATTTAAAAAAATAACTTCCGTTGAAAATGTATTTAATAATGGTAACTCAATTTCTACTGAACTCACCCACCAACTCTCCTTAGTAAAAAATCTACGCCAGCAATTACTACAGGATGCAGTGCAGGGCAAATTGGTAGTGCAAAATGCAACAGATGAACCTGCAAGTGAATTGCTTAAAAAAATAAAAACAGAAAAGCAACAACTGATTAAAGCAGGTAAGCTTAAAAAGGAAAAAGAATTACCGGCTATTAAAGAGGATGAGATTCCTTTTGAGATACCTGAGAGTTGGGTTTGGTGTAGGTTGGGAGAGATTGCAGAAATTGTTAGAGGTGGCTCACCTCGACCAGCAGGCGATCCAACTTTTTATGGTGGGGACATTCCGTTCTTAAAAGTTGGTGATTTAACGGGGTATGAAGACATTTATTTGAGGACTCATACTTATTCGATTAAGGAAGCAGGACTTTATAAAACAAGGTTTGTAGAGGCTGATACCCTAATGCTTACAAATAGTGGGGCAACATTAGGTATTCCAAGAATTTGTACATTCCCAACAACATTTAATGATGGTATTGCAGCATTTTTAAATTTACATAATGTCAATAAAATATATTTATATTACTTTTTAAAATCTAAGTCCGCCTGGTATTTAAAAGAAGCCTCACGTGGACAAGGTCAGCCGAATTTAAATATTGATATTATTGCGATGACCCCATTCCCATTACCTCCGCTTCACGAACAACAGAATGTGGTTGATAAGTTAGAAGAATTAATGCAGCATTGCAATGAGTTGGAAGCAAGCATTAAAGAAAGTGCAGCACAAAATGAGAAAATGTTACAGCAGGTTTTGAGAGAGGCGTTATCCAATTAGATTATTAATATTAACCTAAAAGATAAAATCATGATTAATCAATGGCGAGAAGAGCGAATTTTAATTTGGGGTAAAACCTATCCTGAATTAAGTTCAAAGTATAATGAAACTGTTTGTACTGGTGGTACACTGGAAAACGGAAATTTCATAAGACTTTATCCAATTCCTTTTCGGTATTTATCTGACGACATGAGTTTTGCTAAATATCAATGGATAAGAGCTAGAATAAAAAAAAGTGAAGATGACCCTCGCCCTGAAAGCTATAAAGTAGATCCTCAAAGCATTATTTTAGAGGAAAAAATTTCCCCGGACAAGTATGAATGGTTTGAAAGAAAAACTCATATTTTTCACAATGAGACTAATACTTTTAATTCAGCAGAAAGTCTATATGCGGAGAATCGAAATAGCAAGAAATCAATAGGTTTTGTTAAGCCCTTTAAAATTGATAAGATCTTTATTGAAAAGCGTCCTCAAGCTGATTATGAAACGTTTTATAGAAAATTTAAACAGAATAAAGAGAAGAACAAACAAGTTGAATTATTTGGTGAATTGACAATGCAAGAGATAAAGGAATTGCAGTTTATTTCAAATCGATTTAAAGTTCAATGGAGCTGTGATAGGCCTGATTGCACTGGGCACGATATGTGTATTTTAGATTGGGAGGTATATGAGTTACAACGAAAGATTGGAGAAATAGAAACACTGGAACGTTTAAAATCAATATTACTTTCTAATGAATACAATATTGGATTTTTTTTAGGGAACTTCCGCCTTCACCCGACTGCATTTACAATTGGTGGTCTTTGGTATCCAAAAAAGAGTAATCTTGCACCAAATTTGAAATTATTTTAATGAAAATATACACTCTAGGATATGAAAAGCGAAACATTATTGAATACATTGCAATCCTTGTTACTGCAGGAGTAAAAAAATTAATTGATGTACGAGAGGTGGCGTGGAGCTATAAAAGAGATTTCTGCAAAACAAAGTTTACAAATTCATTAGCTGAAGCTGATATCGAATATATCCATATCAAAGAACTCGGAAATCCGAAATCAATTAGGAAGAGTGGCTTGACGTCTGAAGAAATACTGCATAATTATAAGACATATCTTAATGAAACAGAATCTGGTATTCCCTCATTATTAGATATCATTAAATTGGCATGTCAAGAAAAACAAAATATTTGTTTAACCTGTTTTGAAAAGGAACATAAAGATTGTCATAGATCAATCATAACTAATCACATAAATCCTATTATTTTAAAAAATGAGATTATTCATTTATAATAATTTGTCTTTTTAAAATGATGCTAAAAGGCATAGAAATAATCTACCCCAATAATTAGTATATTTAATAAAATAAGTAGCATTTATGACTATACAAGAATTTATTGCGCATTATAGAAATCATCCGATTCTTTTTGTTGGAACTGGTATTAGTCTTCGGTATCTTAAAAATTCTTATACTTGGGACGCCTTGTTGAGTAAAATTGCTTTTGAATTAACCAATAATCCTGAATATTATTTTGACGTTAAATCCAAATGTCACGAGAATGAAAAGTTTGATTTCTTAAAAATTGCTACTATCATTGAGGATAAGTTTAATTCTGTCTTACAGGAAGATAGAAATGGAAAATTTAAAGCAATAAACGATATCTTCTATGAAAAAATGGCTATGGGTATCAACTTAAGCAGGTTTAAAATTTATATAGCCGAATTGTTTTCAACACTAGAGTTCAAGGAAGAAATGGCAGAAGAACTAAAACTTTTGAAAAAAATACGAAAAAACATTGGATCTGTTATAACAACTAATTATGATGGATTAATTGAAAATATATTTGAATTTAATAAATTAATTGGTAATAACATTCTACTCAGCAATCCTTATGGTTCTGTATATAAGATTCATGGTTGTTTTGAAAGCCCTGAGAAAATCATAATTACTGATAGGGATTATGCAACTTTTGACAATAAATTTGAACTTATAAGGGCCCAATTATTATCTCTGTTTATTCATAATCCAATTGTCTTTTTAGGATATAGCGTCGGTGATGATAATATTAAAAAAATTCTTAAAACCATTTTTTCATATGTTGAACCGAATTCTGACCTTGCTACTAAAATAAAAAATAATTTTTTATTGGTTGAGTATGGAAAAGAAGTCAATAATGAAATAATAAGCGAACATGATATAGTATTAGAAGGAGGTTTAACGATAAGAATTAATAAAATTAAAACAGATAAGTTTTCATCTATTTATAATTCAATTTCAAATTTGCATTTGCCTGTGAGTGCACTTGATGTAAGGAAAGTACAAAATATAGTTAAAGAGATTTATGCTGGTGGTGATATAAAAGTAAGTATAACCGAAGACTTAGATACATTAAGAAATGGTGACAAAATTTTAGCAATTGGTTCTGCAAAAACAATCAGTTACCATTATGAAACTGCGCCGGAACTACTCTCTAATTACTTTAATATTGTTGATGAATCAAACTCACAAATATTAAACTTAATCGATAAATACAAATTGCAAAGTACCCAGTATTTTCCAATTTTTGGGTTTCATAAAATTAATGATGGTTTACAAACCTCTCAAAAATTAAAAAAGCAACAAATACAGAATATCGAATTATGTATGCAAAACATCCCTGCTGCATGTAAGGTTAAACATCAATCTGTTGAGGAAATATTAAACGACGATCTCATAACAGCTTCAAGTAAATTTAACTCACTTATGTGGAATACTTACCACGGTAATATTGAATTAGATGAAATTGAATCTTATCTGCGGGAAAATACGTCGACTACTTCAACTGACTATAGAAAATTATTAAGCGTTTATGATTTAAAAAGGTATCAAATTGAATAATTAATTTTCTACCAGCAAAATCTCTAAGTATGGATATAAACAATGCAAGGCCGTTGCGTTGTTTTTTAAAAAGATCTAACAAAATGAATGCATTTAAATGTGCCAGCAGTAATCGAATTAGCGGCAACGTCCTCAGCTCTGCTCAAAGGCTCATAGCGAGACCTTGCTTGTAATAAACGATATTGCAACACATGGGAATCGACAATGCACATATTTTTAACCACAACATTGCTTACAGTAATGCCAAAGATCTATTTGAACAAATAGAAAAGCGGACGGGCAAAGCGGTTTTTAATGATATTTATAATGAAGAGGGTACCTGCATAACGCAATTGCCGGAAGGGTTTAGCGGGCTTATTTTTTCTACCGACGATGGAATGAATGCGGATGACTATATTAAAAATAACCTGCTGCTTGAATTTTCTACCATTAATATTGGTAATAACAGCGGGCATTTTTACATCAATCCTTTTGTGATAGAAAATTCATTACCCGAAGCTTATTTATTAAGATGGTGGGATACCAAATCAATGTGTGATCTTATCAGGGAACAAGGCCTTAAAACATTTGAAGAATATGACCTGTTTAATCACCTGGGCAGTTATGTGTTGAAATACCGCAGTGAGATGCAACCCCATCTTCAAAAAATGGGGTCAACAGCCATGCTTACTTTTTGCTCCGATCATCATGACGAATATATTGATCATATAGAAGAAAACTGGTCCTTTGATGATTTTATCAGTTGGGGTAAAAAGGAATTTATTTATGTTGAGTTTAAAGACCTGCCTTTGTTTGATTTTCCTGAAAAAAAACCGGACTGTTACAAAGTTTTTATTTACGATGACTTTGCTGATATAGTTGCAGATGGAATAGTACTTCATACGCATTCTTAATTTTAACGAAGCCTCTTTACCATACTCAAAATGGCGCATGACTTTGGAAGGTGTTGGCGCTGTTACTTCCGCATTAAATTAATTGAAACAGCAATAGTTTAAAATTAAAGTATTGCTGTTGCTACTAGTTTCTGTTATGTTCAATAATTAGTAACAAGGAAACACAGGGCCGGAGCCCTGGGCCTGTAAGAGCACTCTCACCACAAGATTATTTTTTTATTTTTCAAAAATTCAGGGAAAACCATGACGACAATATCTAAAAAAGGATTAATCTTTATTACAGTATTTGTTATATACGTGGGTATATTTATTAGTTGGTGGCAATTTTAATGGCTTTTTAGTAAAAACAAAAACCAGATAAAATTTCCAATTAGGTTTAGACTTAAACACTTAAATACTCCAACCTAACAGAAAAATTCACTTATTAATAAATTCACCAAAAAATAACACATGAAAGAAATTGCAAAATTTTTCCAAAACTTACTTTTTAAAAGTAAAAAATTTTATTCCACTACACCTGTTAGCGACCAGAATTTGTTGTGTCCTCCTTTTTTGGCAAAGCTAAAGGTCTGCATAAAGCAGTACCAACAAACCTATCCCAACCAGA
>JBGSWA010000473.1:0-24417 GCA_041752645.1 Gillisia sp.
CTGCCTGTATAAAGGTGGCCGGAGAAAAAATAGCCTCTAATATTGTAGCCATTTCCGTTGATACCACCGGCTCTACCCCTGTGGCAATCGATGAAAAAGGCGTACCATTAAGTATGTTATCTGGCATGGAGGAAAACCCTAATGCCATGTTTGTTTTATGGAAAGACCATACTTCTGTGCAGGAGGCAGCCGCTATCAATGCACATGCAGAAAAGTTTGAAACAAATTATCTTCAATATGTAGGAGGCGTTTATAGTAGTGAATGGTTTTGGGCCAAATTGCTGCACATAATAAAAGAGGATGATCAGATAAGAAAGAATATTTACAGTTTTGTTGAGCATTGTGACTGGATTCCATTTGTATTGACAGGTGGGGAGGACGCAAAACAACTTAAAAGGGGTATTTGCAGCGCTGGCCATAAGGCTTTATGGGCTGAAGAATTCAATGGTCTCCCACCGGAAGAATTTTTTAGTTCGCTTAATCCTTTGCTAAATGGTTTTAGGGAAAAATTATTTACTAAAACCTATACCGCAGATAAAGCAGCAGGCACTATCTCTGCATCATGGGCCAGGAAATTTGGTATTCCGGACAATGTACTCATTGGCATTGGTGCTTTTGATTGTCATATGGGCGCGGTAGGCGGACAAATTGAACCTTTTCATCTTAGCCGGATCGTAGGCACTTCAACCTGCGATATTATGGTTGCTCCTTTTAATGATATGAAAGGAAAGTTTGTGAAAGGGATATGTGGCCAGGTAAATGGATCAGTCATTCCTGGAATGGTAGGCATGGAAGCCGGACAAAGTGCCTTTGGCGATGCCTTTGCATGGTTTAAAGATCTTATAAGCTGGCCTTTGTTGCAGTTCATTCATGAGGAAAAAGAGTTGAAATTACTAACTGAAAAAATATTGATTGAATTAAACAAAAGAGCAGAGGAGTTACCCATGCAAATGACGGATCCATTAGCTATTGACTGGCTCAATGGAAGAAGAACGCCGGATGCAAATCAATCCTTAAAAAGTGCCTTTATAAATTTAAATCTTGGCACCGATGCTCCGGGTATGTTTAAAGCATTGGTAGAAGCTACCTGTTTTGGAAGCAAAGCAATTGTAAACCGGTTCATTAGCGAAAAAATACCAGTCCATGGCATTATTGCATTAGGAGGCGTGGCTAAAAAATCACCTTATGTAATGCAGGTAATGGCTGATATACTTGAGCAACCCATTAAGGTTCACAGCAGTGAACAAACATGTGCCGCAGGTGCCGCAATGTTTGCTGCAACAGTAGCAGGGATTTATAACAAAGTAGAAGAGGCCATGAATACAATGGGGAATGGTTTTGAAAAAATGTACTACCCGGATGTTACAAAGAGCGAATATTATAGCGTTCGATATCAGCAATATGAAAGATTGGGCAATTTTATAAGTGAAGAAACAAAGAGAATTTCTTGATAACAATAAATAAAAAAGATGAAATACGACCACATAAAAGAGGAAGCATTTGAATCCAATTTACAACTGCCAAAACTTGGATTAGTACTATTTACTTTTGGGAATGTAAGTGCTGCTGATAAAAACATGGGGGTTTTTGCCATTAAACCCAGTGGGGTGGTTTATGAAGAATTATCTCCATCTAAAATGGTCATTGTTGATTTTGAAGGAAAAACTGTTGAGGGAAATTTGCGACCCTCTTCCGATACTTTAACGCATGCTGTTTTGTATAAAGAATGGGAACACCTTGGGGGTATCGTTCATACACATAGCACGTTTGGAACTGCCTGGGCACAGGCACAACAAGATATTCCTATCCTTGGCACAACGCATGCAGATTACAATACTGTCAATATACCTTGTACTTCACCTATGAGTGAGGAAATGGTTAAGGGAAATTATGAATATGAAACAGGTTTTCAAATTATAAACTGCTTTAAAGAAAAGCAGTTAGATTATAAAGAGGTTGAAATGGTTTTAGTTGGTAATCATGCGCCATTTACATGGGGAAAGAATGCTGCCAAAGCAGTACAAAATAGTGCAGTGCTGGAATATATCGCACAGGTAGCCTACCTTACAAAACAGATAAACCCGAATGCGCCATTGTTAAAAGATTCACTTATAAAAAAACACTTTAATCGAAAACACGGCCCTGATAGTTATTATGGCCAATAGAAAATTATTCATTCAAATCAAAGCAATCCATTCAATGAAAAAAAATCTGATACTGATGATTACATCTCTCGGGATCCTGTTAGGTTGTAAAAACAATGAACCAAATTCTGATACAGAACCTAAAAAATCGATTATTGAAAAACCCTTTGGTGAATTTGAGGGGAAGCCTGTAACAGAATACACTTTAATGAATATCCATGGAATGAAAGTGAGTATTATTAATTATGGGGGAATTATTACCCAACTCATTACAAAAGATAAATTTGGAAATGCAGGCGATGTAGTGGCTGGATTTGAATCACTTGACGGTTATTTACAAAAAAGTGTACCCTATTTCGGGGCATTGATTGGTCGTTACGCAAATCGCATTGCCAATGGCAAATTTACATTAGACAAAAACACCTACACCCTTGCCCAAAATGACCAGGACAATTCTTTACATGGCGGAAACAAAGGTTTTGATAAAGTATTCTGGAATATAGAAAAACAAAAAGGGGACAGCAGCCTCAAACTCAGCTATTTGAGTATGGATGGGGAAGAAGGATATCCGGGGAATTTAAATGTAACCGTTCTGTATACACTCACTGAAGACAATGCGCTACATATAGCCTATACAGCAACTACAGATAAAGCCACTCCGGTTAACCTGACAAGTCATGGATACTTCAATCTTTCTGCAGGAAAAGACTCAACCATTTTAAATCATGAGTTGATTTTGAATGCAAAATCTTATACACTTGTGAATGACTTATTAATTCCAACAGGTGAAATAAAATTAGTTGCGAATACCCCAATGGATTTTACAGCTTCCAAAAAAATTGGGAAGGATATACAATATGTAACAGGAGGTTATGATCACAATTGGATATTAAATAAAGACAAAGACGAATTAGCACTTGCCGCAAATCTGTATGATGAAACAAGCGGGCGAAATATGGAAGTTTGGACTACTGAACCGGGAATCCAATTTTACTCTGGCAATTTTCTGAATGGAACCCTTACCAACACAAAGTCTGGTTTAAAATATATAAAACATGGGGCACTTTGCCTGGAAACACAACATTATCCGGATAGCCCTAATGAACCTAATTTCCCCAATACCATATTAAAATCAGGGGACACCTACAGACACACATGTATTTACAAATTTTCAACAAGATGATTTATGAAAAATAATATTAAAAATATGGAATTGTGGTTTATTACAGGAAGTCAGCATTTATATGGTGATGAAATTTTATTACAAGTGTCAGCTCATTCTGAGACGATTGTCCAATCATTGAATAATGAAAATAAAATACCAGTAAAATTGATCTTTAAACCTGTTTTAAAATCAACCGAAGAAGTCTATAATATATGCATTGCTGCAAATTCAACTACTGAATGTATTGGTATAATAGCTTGGATGCATACTTTTTCTCCTGCAAAGATGTGGATCAATGGTCTGAAAATATTATATAAACCCCTGTTGCATTTACATACACAATTTAACCGGGATATACCCTGGAAAGAAATTGACATGCATTTTATGAACCTGAATCAGAGTGCTCACGGTGACAGGGAATTTGGTTTTATCATGAGCAGGATGCGGTTACAAAGAAAAGTTGTAACAGGTCATTGGCAAAATATAAACGTAGTAAGTCAGGTGGCAGATTGGACAAGATCTGCCATTGGATGGAACGACTGGCAAGGAGCGAAATATGTTCGCTTCGGAGACAACATGCGATATGTAGCCGTGACGGATGGAGATAAGGTGGAAGCAGAAATGAAATTCGGCTACAGTGTAAATACACATGGAGTAGGCGACCTTACGGGATATATCAATAATGTACAAGAAACAGCCATTACAAAACTCTGCACTGAATATGCCTCTCTCTATACCTTAATGCCTTCTTTGGCAAAAGGAAATGCAAAACATCCATCCTTAAGAGAAGCTGCAAAAATTGAAATTGGCTTACGAAAATTCTTAGAGGAAGGAAACTTCAAGGGCTTCACTAATACTTTTGAAGACTTACATGGCCTTAACCAACTTCCGGGCATTTCTGTTCAAAGGCTAATGGCAGACGGGTATGGTTTTGGTGCAGAAGGAGATTGGAAAACGGCTGCATTAGTCCGTTGTATGAAAACGATGGCGATCGGATTATCCGGAGGCAATTCTTTTATGGAAGATTACACCTACCATTTTGAACCCGGGAATGAAATGGTATTAGGAAGTCATATGCTGGAAATTTGCAGCAGTATTGCTAAAAATAAACCATCGTGTGAAATCCATCCATTAGGAATTGGTGGGAAATCCGATCCGGTACGATTGGTTTTTAATGTTAAAGGAGGTAACGCATTGAATGCTTCTATTGTAGATTTGGGAAACAGGTTTCGTATGCTCATCAATGAAGTAGAGGCGGTTACGCCTAAACATAAATTACCAAATTTACCTGTTGCGAGAGTATTATGGAAACCATTACCCAATATGCAAACCGGTTGTACTGCCTGGATATTAACCGGAGGTGCCCATCATACCTGCTTCAGTCAGAATTTAACAACTGAAACTCTACAAGATTTTGCTGAAATAGCTGGTTTGGAGTGCATTACAATAAATAAAAATACAAATATTCATCAATTAAAAAATGAATTACGCTGGAATGAAATGACTTATAAATAGTGATTGCATTTCAGCTTTTCATACAAATTATTTATGAAAAAACTATTATCATTCCTTATAACTTTCATGCTTATTAATGTAGCAGAAAGCCAGGTAAAACTCCCCCACCTTGTAAGGGATAGTATGATTTTGCAAAGAGATGCAGAGGTAAAAATCTGGGGCTGGGCATCTCCAAAAGAAAAAATAAAAATCAAATTTCAAAACAAGGAGTACAAAACATCTGCAAACACTCAGGGAAATTGGATGGTTATGCTTGCCCCCATGAAAGCAGGTGGTCCTTACAACATGAAAATCAGTGGAAAGAACGCTATCGAACTCAAAAATATTTTGATTGGGGATGTTTGGTTCTGCTCTGGCCAAAGCAATATGGTACACCAACTTAACATACATGATGTTCGGTATGAGCAAGAAATTGCAAAAGCAAATTTTCCCGAGATCAGACAGTTCTGGGTACCTACCATTACAAATCTCGAAGCTCCACAAGATGATTTTCCTACAGGTTTCTGGCAGTCAGCAATCGGGGAAGATGTTCGCCCTTTTTCTGCCGTTGCTTATTTTTTTGCAAAAAAGATTTATGAAAAATATCATATACCAATAGGTATCATCAATGCAAGTGTAGGTGGTACACCTATTGAAGCCTGGACAAGTGAGGATGGGTTAAAATCCTTTTCGGCTATACAAAAAACGATTGAAAAAAATAAAGATACTGCCTACATTAATGGTTTAAACAGAAGGTCTTTAACACTAGGAAGAAACACTGCTCCTAAAATGAATGATAAAGGATTAACAGAATCTCCAAAATGGTTTGAAACCAATTATAACCCACAATCTGAAGGATGGCATAATATCAATATCCCGGGCTATTGGGAAGATCAGGGCATAAAAGACTTAAATGGAGTGGTGTGGTATAGGAAAGAAGTTAAAATTCCACCAACCATGGCAGGCAAAAATGCAAGAGTGTTTTTAGGACGAATTGTAGATGCAGATGTACTGTATATCAATGGTAAACAAGTGGGTCAAACTACTTATATGTATCCACAAAGAAGATACAATATCGCATCAGATATTTTAAAATCCGGTAAAAATATTTTTGTAGTTAAAGTAACAAATAATGGCGGCAAAGGTGGTTTTGTACCGGATAAACCTTATTACCTCTTTGCAGAAAATGACACCGTTGACCTGAAAGGAACCTGGCAATATAAGGTTGGAGAAGTGTTTGTACCACGAACAGGTGGTTTTAGGGGAGGAGGAATTTCTGCTCAAAATCAGCCTGCAGCCTTATTTAATGCGATGGTTGCTCCGGCTACCAATTATACCATTAAAGGATTTGTTTGGTATCAGGGCGAAAGCAATGCAGGAAAAGCTGAAGAATATGCAAAATTGCAACCAGCTCAAATAATGGATTGGAGAAACCAATGGCAACTAGGTGAATTGCCTTTTTTATTTGTACAACTTCCAGGTTTCATGGATTACAATTATTTGCCATCTGAAAGTAGTTGGGCACAATTAAGAGAATCACAAATGAAATCATTATCAGTAAACAATACCGCAATGGCTGTTGCTATTGACCTTGGCGAATGGAATGACATCCATCCGGATAATAAAAAAGATGTGGGAGAACGCCTTGCATTAGCTGCCAAAAAATTAGCTTATGGTGAAAACATTGTTTACTCAGGACCAATTTTTGAATCAGCTACTGTTCAGGGAAATCAAATAACCATTTCATTTAGGCAAACAGGAGGTGTATTAGTGACACAGGATGGGAAAGAACCATCTGAATTTGCTATTGCCGGGGCTGATAAAAAATTTGTTTGGGCAAATGCAAAAATTTCAGGAGATAAAATAATCGTTCAAAGCGAGGAGGTTGAAAACCCAAGATATGTAAGATATGCTTGGGCAGACAACCCGGTAAATCCGAATTTATATAATAAGGAAGGATTACCTGCATCGCCGTTCAGAACTGATCAGTAACGATAAGTAAGTGCCAGGAAAAAGCATATAAGTTCTTAAAAATAAAATCATTTAAATGTCCGGAAATGCTTTTGAATATTACTATACGGTCTTATCCAATTTTTTTAAACTAGGTATGCTAAATAGGAATGTTTTTCTTTTATTGATCTTAACAGGACACTTCGATGCTATGGCACAGAATATCCATAAAGATAGAACCAGCTACCCTGATCCGGTAGCCTTCACTGCACAACAGGATCATGAAAATATGATGAAGCAAATTGGCATAAAAAAAATAAGGCCAGGATTTAGCGGAAATAACGCAGATCCTAATCATGCAAATTATGATACAAGTCTTGCAGATCCCTGCCCACTGTTACCTGATATTCTCCTTACCAATAATGGTCAAAAAGTAACCACTGCAGATATGTGGCGTAAACAACGTCGGCCTGAACTCATTGAATTGTTTGAAAAAGAAGTGTATGGCCGCATTCCAAAAAATGTTCCCAAGGTAACCTGGACTTCAAAAATTACAGATAGAGAAATAGTAAACCGAATACCGGTCATTGCAAAAGAGCTAATAGGCCATGTTGATAACAGCAGCTATCCCCTCATAGATGTAAATATAAAAATTGTTTTGGTTCTTCCAACCAATGTAAAAGGTCCTGTACCTGTATTGATTATGTTTGGTATGCCTGTACTACCTGCACCAGCACAACCTTCTCCGGATGATTTAAACAAACTCAACGAATCATTTAAAAGCATGATGATTCGTAACGATCCGGAAATAAAAGCGATATATGATAAATATCCTGCATATCAACCGCTTTCAAGATTACCTGGTCCCAATTTTTTCGCTCCTCCAAAACCTGATGAAGAGTTAACTCCGCAGGAAAGATTATTGGCCGCCGGTTGGGGATATTTAACAATAGCACCAAACAGTATTCAGGACGATAATGCAGCCGGTTTAACAAGAGGAATTATTGGCTTGGTAAATAAAGGTCAGCCAAGGAAACCCGATGATTGGGGTGCGCTGAGGGCCTGGTCATGGGGTGCAGCTCGTGCTTTGGACTATTTAGAAACAGAACCTTTGGTAGATGCAAAAAAAGTAGGCATTGAAGGAGTCTCCCGTTATGGCAAAGCGGCATTGGTTACCCTGGCTTTTGAAAATCGATTTGCTGCAGGTCTTATTGGTTCTTCGGGCAAAGGCGGTACAACACTGCTACGTCGCTCTTTTGGCGAAGCAGTTGAAAACCTGACCGGCGGTGGAGCATATCACTGGATGGCAGGAAACTTTTTAAAATATGGAAGTGAAGAGTCTTATTTTGGCAGAAAAACAGGTTGTGATTTACCGGTAGATTCACACGAGTTGATAGCATTATGTGCACCACGCCTAACCTTTGTCAGCTATGGTATTCCGGAAAAAGGAGATGCCAATTGGCTGGACCAAAGAGGTTCTTACAAAGCCACTGTAGCTGCCGGGGTTGCCTTTAAATTAATGGGGGCAAAAGACCTCGGAGTTTCCAATGATTATTTAAAAGAATATATGCCGCCTGTTCTTTCAGGCCTCATGAATGGTGAACTGGCATGGCGTCAACACGATGGGGGACATACAGATGCACCTAATTTTAAATATTTTATTCCATGGGCTAATAATTTTTTAAAATATGAAAAATAATATAATCTATATGAATACACGATATGCTTTTATATATTTTGGAATTTTGCTTGTAAGCAATTTAAGTTTTGGACAGAATACATTGGTACTGAATGCATCAATGGCTAAAGACACTATTAATAAAAATATTTATGGTCATTTTGCTGAACATTTAGGCCATTGCATTTATGGTGGCTTTTATGTTGGTGAGGATAACAAAACTATTCCAAACAAAGATGGAATCAGGCTTGATATTATAGCTGCATTAAAAAATTTACAAATACCTGTCCTTCGCTGGCCTGGCGGATGTTTTGCAGATACCTATCATTGGAAAGACGGAATTGGCCCCAAAAAAGAACGTCCATCCATGTTGAATATTTGGTGGGGAAATGTAAAAGAGGATAATAGTTTTGGGACAAATGAGTTTTTGAATATGTGTGAAATGTTGGGTGCCGAACCTTACCTGAGTGGTAATGTAGGAAGTGGAACACCTCAGGAACTTGCAGATTGGGTAAAATACACCACCCATCCTGCAGGTAGTAGCCCCATGCCTGAATTAAGAGCAAAGTATGGAAGAGAAAATCCATGGAATGTAAAATTCTGGGGATTGGGAAATGAGGCCTGGGGTTGCGGGGGTAATATGACAGCTGAGTATTATGCGAATGTTTATCGTCAATATGCCACATTCATGACAGACTGGACCAATAGCGATAAAATTTACAGGATTGCTTCCGGTGCATCTGGTGATGATTATAATTGGACAGAAGTGCTAATGAAACAACTGCCACCACAAATGTTTGATGCATTGGGGCTACATCATTATTCAGTAATTGATTGGAGTAAAAAAGGATCCTCAACGGATTTCTCAGAGGATGAATATTTCACAACAATGCAAAGAGCTTTGCTGATGGAAGAATTGGTCGCTAAACATAGTGCTATCATGGACAAATACGATCCGGAAAAAAAGAAAGCACTTGCGGTAGATGAATGGGGTGGCTGGTACGATGTGGTAGAAGGAACAAATGGTGCCTTTCTTTTTCAACAAAATACAATGCGCGATGCCATGATTGCCGGAGCTACATTAAATATTTTCAACAATCATGCGGATAGGGTAAAGATGGCAAACCTGGCACAGGCCATTAATGTATTGCAGGCTGTTATACTTACCAAGGAAGAAAAAATGGTTTTAACGCCTACTTACCATGTAATGGAAATGTACAAGGTTCATCAAAATGCATTGATGTTGCCATTAACCCTTAAAACCAATGACTATGTTTTAGGGGATAAAAAATTACCTGCTGTTTCAGCTTCGGCTTCAAAAGACAAAAATGGCATCATTCATATTTCACTTGTAAATATTGATGCAAAAAATGCTCAGAAAATAAAAATTGATTTGCCCGGCATTTCTCCCAAATCAGTTAACGGACGTATTTTAAAATCTCAAAAATTACAAGATTATAACGCATTCGAAAACCCGGATAAAATAAGACCAGCAACATTTTCAAATACCATTCTGAACGGAAATAGTCTTTCAATTGAACTTCCACCTTTTTCAGTAGTAGTGCTGGACCTTAAATGATATTTTAGACTATAATAAACAATCAATACAAAGCAAGGAGGTTGTAAAAATGAAACTAAAAAAAATAATATTAAAGTTTACGGTAGCTGCCTTCCTCCTGCACTTCTGCACAATGGCTTTGCCGCCTTTTGCAAATGGCCAAAACAAGAAAAACAAGAAAACTAATTCAATCAATCTTCCTAATAAACCAGTTAATATTTTACTGAAAGCAGGTTATAGCCAAACTGATATTGATAAAAAAATTAATAAGGCCTATAAAGATTTATTTGAAAGCCCGGCAGGAATTTATTTTGAAGTCGGTGATTCCATGGGTTATGTATCTGACTTAAAAAATAATGACGCCAGAAGTGAAGGGCTTTCGTATGGCATGATGGTGGCAGTCCAATTAGATAAAAAGGAGGTGTTTGATAGAATCTGGCGGTGGACAAAAAAATACACCCAACATCAGGATGGTCCAAGAGAAGGATATTTTACGTGGAGCATCAATCCCAAAACTTTGAAAAAAAACTCGGAGGGATCAGCATCGGATGGAGAACTCTACTTTGTAACCAGTTTACTTTTCGCTTCCAACAGATGGGGCAACCAAACAGGAATTGATTATTACGGAGAAGCAAGAAGGATTTTAGACAATATGTGGAAAAAAGACGGTACTGGTAGAATCTTTAATGTATTTAACGTTGATCACAAACAAATCAGTTTTGTACCGGAAGGAAATGGATATACCTGGACAGACCCCTCTTACCATGTCCCGGCATTTATGGAAGTATGGGCTACCTATGCAAAGGATGGTCACGAACAATTTTACAAGGATTGTGCAGATACATCACGGGCTTATTTGCACAGAGCCTGCCATCCGGAAACAGGTTTAAATCCAGACTATAGCGAATTCGGCGGAGAACCTCACAGCACAAGATGGATACCCGTGGCTTTCAGATATGATTCGTGGCGGGTGCCAATGAATATTGCGATGGATTATGCCTGGTTTACTAAGGATGCAGCCTGGCAGCTTGGTTATGCCAAACGAATTCAGCAATTTTTCCGCTCCCAAGGCATCCACAGTTTTGGAGATCAGTTTAACATGGACGGAACAAAACCAGATTCCATTTTGCAGGCTGGTGGTTTTAAAAAATTAAGACATTCGTTGGGACTCGTTTCTACATTAGCAACTACTACCTTAATCCATAAAGGCAATTATGATTTTTTTTTAGACACGCATTGTGGAATGCCAAATTAGAACCTTACGAAGATGGTTATTTTGATCCGTACTATGATGGCCTGCTGTATTTATTTAGCCTGATGCATTTAAGTGGAAAATATAAAATTATTATACCAAACTAATTCAAAAAAATGGCAAAACAATATATTTTTCAAATAGGGACTTACATTTTTACAGTGTTTGCAACTTTAATGTCATTATTAAGTGTGGCGCAGGTAAAGCCAGCAGTATCCGGATTTGATACAATAAGATCAAATATTTCTCATGGACTAATAGATAGTATTGTATATACTTCCAAAACGGTAGGAACTAAAAGAAAGGCCTTAATATATACTCCTCCTGGCTTTTCGAAAACTAAAAAATATCCGGTTTTGTATTTGCTTCATGGTATAGGCGGTGATGCAAAAGAATGGCTGAACGGAGGTCATCCGGAGGTTATTTTAGACAACCTGTATGCTGATGGAAAAACAGAACCAATGATTATAGTAATGCCAAATGGCAGGGCAATGAAGGATGACAGGGCAACAGGCAACATAATGGCTCCAGATAAAGTACAGGCCTTTGCTACATTTGAAAAGGATTTGTTAGACGACCTGATTCCATTCATAGAAAAAAAATATCCCGTCATTGCTGATAGAGAACATCGTGCTATTGCCGGACTATCTATGGGCGGAGGTCAATCCTTAAATTTTGGTTTAGGCAATTTGGACAAGTTTGCATGGGTTGGTGGATTTTCCTCTGCACCAAACACGAAAACACCTCAGGATTTGGTACCAGATATAAATCCCGCTAAAGAAAAAATTAAACTGTTATTTATTTCCTGTGGTGCCAGTGATGGGCTCATCAGCTTTAGCAAAAGAACACATGATTATCTGAATCAAAATGATGTACCGCATATCTACTTTATAGAACCTGGGGTGCATGATTTTAAAGTATGGAAGAATGGTCTATATATGTTTTCACGATTGATTTTTAAACCTGTTGACGAATCAACTTTTTCAAAATATCCGGTAGCAGGTGCGCCTGCATCATCAAATATTCGAAATGCGCCTTACCCTCAAATAACTTCCGACAGTCGGGTTATATTTAACATTAAAGCTCCTCAGGCAAGAAATGTACAAATTGATTTGGTTAAAAAATATGATTTGGTTAAAGATAATGAAGGCTTTTGGAAAGGCACTACTGATTCAATAAGTGAAGGTTTTCATTATTATTCTTTATTAATAGATGGCGTAGCAGTAGTTGACCCCGCTAGCAAAACTTATTATGGAATGGGTCGCATGGCAAGTGGTATTGAAATTCCTTTCAGAGGCGATACCTATTATGCCCTACGAAATGTACCGCATGGTGATATCAGAATTAAGAAATACTACTCTTCGGTTACCCGTTCATGGAGGCAATTTTACATTTACACCCCTCCCCAATACGATTCGGCCATAAATGAAAAATATCCGATACTCTACATTTTACATGGCGGTGGCGAAGATGAGACCGGATGGGCTACACAAGGAAAAACAGATTTAATCCTGGATAATCTGATCGCCGCGGGAAAAGCAAAACCAATGTTGATTGTAATGCCGGATGCAAATATTGGTGCAGGTGGATTTAATGCCGGAGGAATTGAAAGCTCTTTAAAATTATTTGAAAGAGAGATGAAGGAAGCCATTATACCTTTTGTTGAAAAAAATTATCGTGCGATTAATACTGCGAATGAACGGGCGATGGCCGGGCTATCATTAGGAGGTATGCATACACTTTATACAGGAATAAATAATACAGATATGTTTTCTTACCTGGGAGTATTCAGCTCAGGATGGATTGTGCCTATGATGAATGATATAAGCGATAAACATTATAGTTTTTTGAAAAACAACACGGCAATGGTTAATAGCAATCTGAAATCATTTTGGATTTCACAAGGTGGCAAAGAAGATATTGCCTGGAAGAACGGAAAAATTATGTTGGAAAAATTAGACGAGGCAAATATAAAATATACCTATAGTGAATATTCCGGTGGACACACATGGCCGGTTTGGAGAAATAATCTGTACAACTTTGCTCAACTTCTTTTTAAATAGTTTTTGTATAAAATTAAGGTATGGACAAAAGGACATTCATTGTATTTTGCTTGGGTTGGCTATTATGTTTCTCCGGCAAAAATGTAATTGCACAACTACCCTATCAAAACCCTGATTTAAACTCGGCGGAAAGAGCTAAGGATTTATTGTCCAGGTTAACACTTGAAGAAAAGGCGTCCCTGATGTTTGATCAGTCGCCTGCCATACCAAGACTGGGCATTAAAAAATTTAACTGGTGGAGTGAAGCATTACATGGCTTGGCAAATAATGACAACGTAACTGTTTTTCCGGAACCCGTAGGTATGGCTGCATCTTTTGATGACGCTTTACTTTTTAAAATTTTCAACGCCACATCGGATGAAGTTCGCGCAAAATACCATGATGCATTAGCAAATGGGAAAGAAAACCGCCGCTTTTTAAGTTTATCTGTGTGGACACCTAATGTAAATATATTTCGTGACCCCCGTTGGGGCCGTGGTCAGGAGACCTATGGCGAAGACCCTTACCTCACTTCACGGATGGGTGTAGCTGTTGTAAAAGGTTTACAAGGACCGGCAGATGCTAAGTACAGAAAGTTGCTAGCCTGTGCCAAACACTATGCAGTGCATTCAGGCCCTGAGTGGAGCCGGCATGTGCTCAATTTGAACCAGGTAAATCCCCGTGATTTATGGGAAACCTATTTACCTGCTTTTAAGTCATTGGTTCAGGATGCAGATGTGCGGGAAGTGATGTGTGCTTATCAGCGTTTGGATGATGAACCCTGTTGCGGGAATACCAGATTGCTGCAAAAAATTCTTAGGGATGAATGGGGTTTCAAGTATCTTGTTGTATCTGATTGTGGAGCAGTTACTGACTTTTATACCAGCCATAAAACGTCCTCTGATGCTATCCATGCATCCTCTAAAGCCGTATTGGCCGGCACTGATGTAGAGTGTGTTTGGCAGGGTTATGCCTATGAGAAATTACCGGAAGCTGTTGCTCAGGGATTGATAACTGAAAAAGAAGTAGACAGCCATTTGGCAAAGGTTTTGGAAGGCCGTTTTGATTTAGGCGACTTTGATGATAATTCAATGGTTCCCTGGGCAAACATACCGATGGCCGTGGTAAATAATCAGGAACATAGACAACTGGCCTTGGACATGGCGCGTGAATCAATGACCCTATTGCAAAACAACAATAATATACTACCGATTAAAAAGACCATTAAAAGAATAGCAGTGGTTGGTCCTAATGCCGATAATGAGCCGATGCTTTGGGGAAATTACAATGGCACCCCACAAAGAACGATTTCAATTCTCAATGGTATTAAATCAAAACTACCTTCCAATAGCGTGCTGTATGACAAAGCCTGTGATGCGGTGGAAAACAAAGTGACACAAAGTTATTTTTCAAAAACTATAGCAGAAGGCAAACAAGGTGTTAAAGCAACCTATTGGAATAATGCGGAAAGGAAAGGCGATGCAGTTACAACAGATCAAATAAAAAATCCATTTAAAATTACGACTGCTGGGGACCATGAGTTTGCATCCGGCGTAAAACTGGTCGGGTTCTCTGCAAAATATGAAACAGAATTTATAGCACCGGAAACCGAGGAAATAGTTTTCAAATGTGGCGCTACAGGGTATTTCGAATTGTTGGTAAATGATAAATCTCTGGCCCGCTATAACAACTGGCGAACATTGCCATCGAGAGTAGCCTACCCTGTAGAAAAAGGTAAAACTTATAAGGTGGAAATAAGATTCGCACAGTTAAATAACTGGCAGGCAAATCTTGAATTTGATTTTGGGAAGGAACTGGATGTTGATTTCACTGGCTTAATTACGAAACTACAAGGGATAAACGATGTAGTTTTTGTTGGAGGTCTTTCCACCCTCTTAGAAGGCGAAGAAATGCCGGTAAATTACCCCGGCTTTAAAGGGGGTGACAGAACCGACATTGAGTTACCGCTTGTGCAACGCAATTGTTTGAAAGCGTTGAAAACTGCCGGCAAAAAAGTAATTTTTGTAAACTGCTCCGGTTCGGCAATGGGCATGGTACCGGAAACTCAAAGCTGCGATGCCATACTTCAAGCGTGGTATGGTGGAGAATCCGGCGGACAAGCAGTTGCTGATGTGTTGTTTGGCGATTACAACCCTTCCGGAAAGCTACCGATTACATTTTATAAAGACACTACACAATTACCGGACTTTGAAGATTATTCCATGAAAGGAAGAACCTATCGTTATATGACCGCAGAACCACTTTTTCAATTCGGGTTTGGGCTTAGCTACACCAGGTTTTCTATTGACAATGCCCAATTAAATAAAACACAAATTAAGAAAGATGAAAATCTGGCAATTACCATTCCCATAATCAACACCGGCAAAATAAACGGAACAGAAATAGTACAGGTTTATGTAAAAAAAGTAGGGGCCGGCTATGAACTCAATAAAACATTAAGAGGGTTTAAAAGAATAGAAATAGCTGCCGGTAAAACGGTAAATGCGGTGATTGATTTACATCCTGCATCATTTGAATTTTATAATGCTAAAACGTTAAAGATGGATGTAACTCCCGGAAAATATGAAATATGGTATGGCAACAGCTCCGCCAAAAGAGATTTGAAAATGGTAAAAATTTCTATTCTGTAAGCTGTTTATGAAACTCGAAATGATTAATTAATTATATTAATAAAAAGAAAAACGATATATATGATAAAAAAAATCGCATTAATTATTGCAATATATTATGTACCCCTTGCTTTATTGGCAGGAAATGGACATGAGCTTTGGTTAAAAAAAGTAAAAGCCCTACCGGTAAATATTGTATCCGAAAAAAAAACAGACGGTATTAAAATGGCTATGAAAGAATTGCAGGCAGGTTGGACAGGCAATGCAGGCATTACTTTTACCTTGCTGGTAAAACAAGATAATTCTATAAAGTATGATGGCTTTAAGCTTTATGAAAACAGTATACAGGCAAATACAGACTGGGGCATTTTATATGGCGTGTATGAAATACTACGCAGACAGCAAACGGGAGAAAAAGTGCAGAATGGAGAGGTAGTAAACCCCTCCTACGAACAACGAATATTAAACCACTGGGATAATTTAAATGGCTCTATTGAACGAGGATATGCCGGAATGTCTATTTTTTGGAAGGGAGATAAAAATACAACTATAACTAATAATGAAAGAAATTTATGGGCAGAATATGCAAGGGCAAATGCATCTATTGGTATTAATGGAAGTGTTTTAAATAATGTAAATGCATCGCCACAAATATTAAATGCTGAAAACCTGCAACGGCTGAAAGCTATTGCAGATGTTTTACGTACCTATGGTATAAAATCCTACTTATCCATAAACTTTTCCTCTCCCGCTAACCTTGGCGGTTTAAAAACATCGGATCCGCTGGATCCAGGCGTGGTAGAATGGTGGAAAGTAAAAGTGAAAGAGATTTATCAATTGGTGCCTGACTTTGGCGGTTTTTTGGTTAAGGCAAATAGTGAAGGGCAACCCGGGCCACAGGACTTTGGTAGAACGCATGCTGATGGTGCAAATATGCTGGCTGATATTTTAATGCCCTATAAAGGGATTGTAATGTGGAGAGCATTTGTATATAGTCCAAGTGATAAGGACAGGGCTAAACAGGCCTATAATGAGTTTATGCCACTTGATGGTAAATTTAGAGAAAATGTTATAGTGCAAGTGAAAAACGGTCCGATTGATTTTCAACCAAGAGAGCCATTTAGTCCCTTATTTGGTGCTATGAAAAAAACACCTGTAATGGCCGAAGTACAAATTACGCAGGAATATCTAGGCCACGCCGAACAATTGGTTTTTTTAGGTACTATGTGGGAGGAATTTTTGAAAAGTGATACCTATCAGCAGGGCAAGGGAAGCACAGTTGCGCGCTGTACAGATGGGAGTATTTACAACCAAACACATACCGCTATTGCCGGTGTGGCAAATATTGGGTTAGATACAAACTGGTGTGGGCACCCTTTTGGACAGGCTAACTGGTATGCGTTTGGCAGATTGGCATGGGACAACACATTAACAAGCGAGCAAATAGCTGAGGAGTGGATAAAGCTTTCCTTTACAAATAAACTTTTAGATAATAACAATGCGTTTGCAGAAAATGAATGGGGGCGCAATTTTTTATCCCCGGTAAAACAAATGATGTTACAGAGTCATGAAGCTGCCTTAAATTATTCTATGCCACTGGGCCTCCATCATATTTTTGCAGGCAATCACCACTATGGACCTGGTCCTTGGTATGCGCCAAAAAATGTACGGGCAGACTGGACCCCGCCTTATTACCATCAGGCATCCACTGATGGGATAGGTTTCAATAGAACAAAGAGTGGAAGTGATGCCGTGGACCAATACCATGAACCATTGGCTTCCACGCTAAATGATGTAAATACTTGCCCTGAAATTTACCTGTTGTGGTTTCACCATGTAGGCTGGGATTATAAAATGAAAAATGGCAGAACTTTATGGGATGATCTATGCTATCATTACCACGATGGTGTTATGCAGGTAAGGCAGTTTCAAAAAACCTGGGATGCCCTTGAACGCTATGTTGATAAAGATATATTTTTTGATGTGCAAAGTAGGTTGAAAAGACAGGAAAGAGATGCACAGGTATGGAAAGACGGTTGCCTGCTATATTTTAAACAGTATAGTAACATGCCTATTCCTTATGAATTGGAACGGCCGATATATGACCTACCCTTTCTTCAATCCATAAACCCCTTGAATGTGTTTAACACAGCGAACATGAACAGAAAAAATTAGAGCGTACTCGTTTATCTAAAAATGTAAGCATGAAAAAAAAAATTTATATTTCACTGATTTCAATCTTCTTATTAACAGGATTTTTTGCAGCAGCGCAGGATAAAAAATTCTACATATTTCTTTGCTTTGGTCAATCCAATATGGAAGGCAATGCAAAAATTCAACCCAAGGATACGGTGGATGTAGATTCCAGGTTTAGAGTTTTGGAGGCGGTGGATTGTCCAAACCTAAATCGTATAAAAGGTAATTGGTACACTGCAGTACCCCCATTAAGCCGATGTAATACGGGTCTAACTCCATCTGATTATTTTGGGAGAACCTTATTAGCTAACCTTCCTAAAGATGTAAGAGTAGGTATTATCAATGTAGCTGTAGGTGGTTGTAAAATAGAATTGTTTGATAAAGACAACTATGAATCCTACGTGACAACTGCACCTAACTGGATGCTGGGTATGATTAAAGCTTATGATGGCAACCCCTATGGTAGACTGGTAGAGATGGCGAAGCTTGCACAAAAAACAGGAGTTATAAAAGGCATACTCCTACACCAGGGGGAATCAAATACAGGTGATACTACCTGGCCTGTTAAAGTTAAAGCTGTTTATAACGGCCTGCTTAAAGATTTACACTTAAAAGCTAAAAACGTGCCCTTATTAGCAGGTGAAATGGTGAGTGCGGAGCAGGGAGGCAAATGTGCCAGTATGAATAAAATCATAGCCACTTTACCAACTATAATACCTACTGCACATGTAATATCATCAGCTGATTGTGCTGCAATTCCGGATGGTTTACATTTTTCTGCTGAGGGTTACAGGTTATTAGGACAAAAATATGCTGCTGAAATGCTAGTACTTTTAGGAATTAAAATACAAAGAACAGAATATTAAGCCATACAATTTGATGAAATGTTATGAATATTAAACTTTACAATAAAATCAATTGCAATACTGACATATTTATCTGAATCCGGTAAATTTCTTCTTCCGGGCTTTGTATAAAAATGATCCAAATTTCTTTGCTAACCAAAAAAATAGCTTAATTTTTTGCATCCATAAATTTACATTAACAGATCAGAGATTATATATTGCTAAGATCAAAATAAAATGGTAAGAAAATCTAATCGAAAAATTATTTAGATAAAAGAAATTAATAGACTGCTAATATATCAACGAAAAAATAAGAAGATGAAGAGATTGAAATTAATTGTTTTTGCGGTAATAATTCATTTATTAGCAAACAGTAAAGTCTTTGCCCAAGACAAATTGTATCCCAATGAGTTTCCATTATCGGATGTAACCTTATTGCCCGGCCCATTCCAGCATGCCCGTGACCTGAATATCAAAGTGCTGCTTGAATACGATGTGGACCGCTTATTGGCAGGTTATAGAAAAGAAGCAGGATTGGCGGAAAAGGCAAAAATTTTTAAAAACTGGGATGGCCTTGACGGACATGTTGGTGGTCATTACCTCTCAGCATTAGCTATGAATTACGCGGCTACCGGAAACAAGGAATGTAAAAAAAGAATGGACTACATGCTGGAAGAATTAAAAGTATGCCAGGAAGCCAATGAAAAAAATAATCCCGGCTGGGGAAAGGGTTATGTAGGTGCAGTACCCAACGGTCAAAAAATATGGAGTAGTTTTCTACAGGGTGATTTTGCAGCTTTCCGTTCTGCCTGGGTACCATTTTACAATATTCATAAAATGTATGCAGGCTTAAGGGATGCATGGTTGTACACAGGAAGCAAGGAAGCAAAAGACATGTTTATAAAATTTTGCGATTGGGGTATAGCTATCAGTTCACCACTTACAGAAACCCAAATGCAATCCGTATTGGATGTTGAGCATGGCGGCATGAATGAGATTTTTGCTGATGCATATAAAATGACCAATGATGAAAAATATTTAGCAGCAGCAAAAAGGTTTTCGCATAATATACTGTTAGATGCCATGGCTGTAAAAAATGATAATCTCGATAATAAACATGCCAACACACAGGTGCCAAAAGTTATCGGTTTTGAGCGCATTGGTGAACTGGCTAATGATAACAGATACAAAACCGCCGGAGATTTTTTCTGGCAAACTGTTACACAAACCCGTAGCCTTGCATTTGGCGGCAACAGTCGTCGGGAATCTTTTCCAAGCATTGCGGCATCTACGGATTTTGTAAATGATGTTGAAGGTCCGGAATCCTGCAATTCGTACAACATGCTAAAACTTACAGAGGATTTATTTCGAATGAATCCCTCAGCAAAATATGCAGATTATTACGAACGAACATTGTACAATCACATATTATCTACCCAACATCCGGAGAGTGGCGGCTATGTGTATTTTACACCAGCACGCCCACGGCATTACAGGGTGTACTCATCATCTAACGAAGGTATGTGGTGTTGCGTGGGCAGCGGCATGGAAAATCATGGAAAATATAGCCAATTTATTTACACCCATCAAAAAGACGAATTGTATATAAATCTATTCGTAGCTTCCGAATTAAACTGGAAAGAAAAGAAATTAAAAATAAAACAGCAAACCTTATTTCCTTATGAAGAAAAAACCCGGTTAACCATTACGGAAGGCTCTTCTAATTTTGAAATGATGATTCGCTATCCTTCCTGGGTTCTGGATGGAACGTTAAAAATTACTGTAAATGGAAAGCCAGTTAATTTTAATAATCACCCATCCTCTTACATTAGCATTAAACGTAATTGGAAAAAAGGCGATGAAGTAATGGTTACCTTACCCATGCACAACAGCATTGAGCATATGCCGAATGTACCCAATTATATTGCCGTCATGCATGGGCCAATTTTACTTGGTGCCAAAACAGGTACGGAAGATTTAAAAGGTCTCGTGGCAGATGATGGCCGATGGGCACATATTGCAAGCGGTAAAAAACTCCCCATTGATCAGGCACCCATCATCATTGAAGACAACATTGCCTTGCTCGCCACAGAATTAAAACCAATACCAGGCAAGCCGCTTCATTTTACCCCATCAAATGTAAAAATGGTTAACCCAATCAATGTAGAATTTCAGCCATTTTTCACCATTCATGATTCACGATATATGATGTATTGGATGGCATTGAGTTCTACCGGATACAAAACCTATCTGGATTCTATTTCCATATTAGAAAATAAAAAAATGGAATTAGAAAAACGAACCATTGATTTTGTAGCGGCAGGAGAACAGCAGCCGGAAGCAGATCACTTAATGCAAAAGCAAAATTCCTCCACAGGCAATTCTATGGATGCCTTTTGGCGGGATGCTAAAAACGAAGGTTATTTCAGCTATCAGCTTTCAACAAATAATGAAACAAATTTATCATTATTGGTTAAATATTGGGGTGCAGAATGGGGAAGCAGGAAATTTGAAATTTATATAGATAATGAAAAATTAATTACAGAAGACAATACCGGAAAATGGAATCAATCAAACTTCCAGGATGTGTTATATAGTATTCCTAATTCCATGATAAAAGGAAAAGAAAAGATACGAATTAAGTTCCAGGCTTTACCAGCCAGCACAGCCGGTGCTGTGTACTATTTGCGCTTAATCCAAAATTAATTAATTTAAATACAGAATATAATCTAAAGCCATTTCAATTGGCAGCATTCTATATACAGGTGGTAAATAATATTACAAAATATTTTACCTCCTTTTCATCATTGGGAAAAGAAAGAATTTTCGGACAAAATGCCATTGAATTTTATAATTTTCAAATGTAAAATAAATGAAGGTCTTTTTTTGTAAAAACCAAGGTGGAAAGGAATATAAAAGCAGGGAACAACCAATCACCACAAATGGACGATCTATTATCAAAATAAAACAAATCGGTATTTGCGGTACAGATATACATGCAATTGGAGGAACCCAACCTTTTTATTCTTATCCAAGAATTTTAGGTCACGAACTTTCAGGTATTTTAGAAGGAACTAATGATGCAGAAGGATTTGAAATGGGTGAAAAAGTGACCATCCTACCCTATTTTAACTGTAACTACTGTGTTGCATGCAAAAACGGAAAACCAGATTGCTGTATGAGGATGCAGGTTTGTGGCATACATACTGATGGAGGCATAGCAGAGTATCCTACTGTTCCATCCAATTCGCTTGTACGGGGCAAAGGTTTGAGTTATGATGAATTGGCTCTAATAGAACCCTTTGCAATTGGTGCACATGGAGTTCAAAGAGCACGAATTGAGAAGGGTGAATGGGTACTGTTCATGGGAGCCGGACCAATAGAACTATGTACCATAGAAATGGCACAGATAGCTGGCGCAAAGGTTATAGCCTTAGACCTGAACGAGCATCGGTTGCAGTTTTGCAAGGAAAAATTAAATATTCAATACACCATCCATGAAGCCTTTGGTAATATAAGCGAAGCAATACAGGAAATTACATATGGAGATTTACCAACCGTTGTTGTAGATGCTACTGGAAATCGTAAGGCAATAAACGATGGTTTTAAATTAATGGCTCATGGTGACAGTTATATTTTGATTGGGTTGCAAAAAGGAGATAACTCTTTTAATCATCCTGAATTTCATAAAAGAGAAAGCACATGGATGAGAAGTAGAAATACAACCCGGAGTGATTTTGAACATGTTATAAATAGTATAAAAATGGGTAAAATAGATCCTGCGAACTACATCACTCATTCGGCTGACTTCAATAAACCTAAGTTTATTTTCGAATCCTGGACAAGACCTGAGAATGAAGTAATTAAAGCATAGATTGTTTTGCCGGATTAAAAAATATGGCAACCTGTGTTTCCATGAAGGTTGCGAACTAAAAAAAATATTCAAATACAAAAGAGGTATGAATAACGTCTAATAAATTAAAAAAAGTAGATGAAAATTAAAATAATTTCATGGATTTTTACTGGCATAGTTGCAATCAATTTAATTTCTATTAAAGCGGCAGCCCAAAACAACAGTTCACTAAAACTTTGGTACAATAAACCTTCAGGCAGGGTTTGGGAAAATGCTTTGCCCATTGGCAACGGCAGATTAGGCGCAATGGTTTACGGTAGTGTAAAAGATGAAACCATACAATTAAATGAACATACCTTATGGAGCGGCGGCCCCAACCGCAATGACAATCCTTTGGCGTTGGATTCTATTGCTGAAATTAGAAGATTAATTTTAGCCGGAAGGCAAAAAGAAGCAGAGCAAATAGCAAATAGAGTTATTATAAGTAAAAAATCGCAGGGGCAAATGTTTGAACCTGCCGGTGAATTGCACTTGCATTTCCCGGGTCACGATAACTACAGCAATTATTATCGGGAATTAGATATTTCCAGTGCATTCACTAAAACATCTTACACTGTTGATGGGGTAACCTACACCCGGCAAGCAATTGCATCCTTTGGGGAAAGAGTGATTGCAATTCATTTAATGGCAAGTAAACCAAACAGTATTTCTTTTACTGCCTATTATTCAACCCCACAACCAAATGTAAATATAAAAACAACTCATACCAATCAATTGACCTTTACCGGCACCACTATAGACCATGAAGGAGTGAAAGGAATAGTAAAGTTTAAAGGCATTGCCAAATTCCCATTAAGGGCGGGCTATACCTACAGTTCCAATCCTATCACCAGCGAGCTGGCATTTTTCTCTACCCCTGCAACCGCAATCATAAAAAATGCATTTCAGTTTGGCGCCGGCTACGAGTTTACCAGCCGCTTTACGCTGAATGCAGTGTATCATTACGGCAGCAGTAACGGAGCTACCTCAGGTCCGTTGCTAAGCCCGATGATGGTCAGTTCATCCAATCCTTATGGCGCTGTACCCGGCAGCAGTGTATCCTATAAAATGACGACCAGCATGTTTATGGTTGGCATCAATTATACTTTTTAAACAAAGTAGAACGATTCGTTAATAAGTGAAAATTGACAAAAAGGTGTCGGTAATTTACCGGCACTTTTTTGTGTCTGCCGGCGAAGGCGAATTTGTTTTTACGGGCAGTCAGCAGGGGTGCAATCCCCAACTTCAGCGTCCGGCTATTCACTGCAAGTACGGCACGGGCCCTGCACAAATCCTCACCGGGCTTTCCATTGCTATCCGGTTGCCATTAAGCGGTTAAGTTTCAATGCAGCTTTAATGGTGTTTTGTTGTTAAACATTTTATCGTTTTTTAAATCCCGTTCAAACAGTCTGTTGTTAACGATCAAAACCAGCGGGATGAAGAGATAGCAAACGCCGGCAAGCCAGGCAATGCCTGTAAATGCGAGTAGTATCGCTACAAGTCCCACCAGCGAATTCCACAATGCACCTCTTTTTTCTTTAATGGTAAAAATTAACTCATACCGGTTCAAT
>JBGSWA010000474.1:0-6468 GCA_041752645.1 Gillisia sp.
AACTAAACCACTATGGACTAAAGTCCATAGGTTTGTAAATCTGACTAAAGTCAGCAGTTCCTGATTACTCGAGTATGAAAGCATCTGTGTCGTTATCAGATTTTCTGTGATGCTCCAAATATTCATTTACCATTTCGTCAGTAATATTTCCAGTGCTCCAACACCCAAATCCTATGGCCCAAAAATGACGACCCCAATAGGTTTCTTTAATGTTGGGAATTCCTGTTGCATTCTTCTTGAACTTCTTCCTTTTAACTTTTTTACAAGACTACTTATGTCTTGAGAAGGACGGTATTCAATGTGCATATGCACGTGATCATTACTAACTACTCCCTTCAAAATATTCACGCCTTCAGCATCGCAAACTTGGATCAAAAGTGTCCTGCATTTTTTTTTGATATCCCCTGTCAGCAAAGGATAACGGTATTTTGTAATCCAAACTATATGGACAGTCATCCACGAAACTGTGTGTCCATTAACCCATTGTTCAGTCATAGCACAAAGGTAGGTTTTTTTAGAAGCTAAAGCGAGATGCACTAAAGTGCATAGTTTTAACTATTTTTTGAGACCAATAAACCTCAAAAATCATACAAAGTAGGAAATGCGAGGTATAGTATTTGTCTATTGAAATTTTTCGGCTAACACGATAAATCACATTAGAATGGGAACAGTAGGGATCTTTAAAGAAAAAATAAATACTGCATATTATTTAAGTAGATCCTTGTTAAAGTAGCTATTATTATTTGAGTTAACTTCCTGTTAATTAAAAGATTACTTTTACACAAATCACCTTAATATGACAAACAGACCCCGGAATATAGTAAAATATGCTTTTATTTTAATAATTGTTTTTTTAGTAGGCTATGTTACATATCACAAACCGAAAGATTTAAAAACACAGAACCAATTCTCAGAACGAGAAACAACTTTCGCTTCAGTACAAACCGGCACTACTTTGAAAGATAGCATTGTGGAATATGGCATTGAATATTTAGGAACTCCTTATTTAACTGCGGGTTCCGGAAAAGAAGGTTTTGACTGTTCAGGATTTGTATATTTCGTTTTTCAACATTTTAATATAAATGTTCCACGTAGTTCGGCCGAATTTGAGAATTTTGGAAAAGAAATCCCGATTGCGAATGTTCAAAAAGGTGATTTATTATTGTTTTTAAGCCCGACACGGAATGCTATTGGTCATATCGGAATTATCACCAATGCAAATGGAAGAGATAGTGATTTTATTCATGCTTCGTCAGGAGTTAAGATGAAAGTCATCATTACAAATCTTTCAAACCAAGGCTACACACGCCGATTTGTAAAAGCCATTCGCGTTTTATAAGTATAGTATTCAGTCTTCCAACTAAGTTTACCATCTCTTATATTGATCAATGGGGATAGATATTATTAGATTTGTCTGCTAAATTTTTAATGGCTTGATTTCTTAAATAATGTATCACCTGGATCGCCACAAGTGCGAGTATGGATTATTGGCATTGTTAATCTAAGAACCTTCGAATCTCATCTATATGGAATGCATAACCAATTTCCACATTACTTGACCTTTAAAGTACTTTTTGCAGAATTGAAAATTGGAGTGGTAGAGTTCTAAAGATTGTTGAGAGCAACCCCGCACAATGCTCCAGCTTTAAAACTGCCCTCAAAGGGGCAGGCCTGACTCTGGTAGGGATTATAATACTTTAGATATGAGTAGTTAGGTATGAATAATGTGTACTTTCCATCTTATAAAGCAAGGGATGCTTTACCATAAAAAAAGGTACTACAATCGCATTAATTGGACCTCTGGGTGATAATTAGGTAAATATGCCTGGCACCTGGAGTGTTTCTTCAGATGACAAAAGATCGATTTCTTTATTGCCAGGTATAGAAAAACTTAAAAGTGCTACCAATAAAATACTTTATGAAGTATTACTCGAGCTGTAAAAGAATTAAAAGCCATTCAAAAAATCCTTATAACACTTTAAATCGATGGTTAATAAAATAAACAAAATGAAACATTTCCTACTCTTATTGATGTTGTCACCTTTTTTACTACTGGCACAAAACAAAATTGTTGAATTGAGTTCCCCTGATAAAAACATTGATTTTTCTTTTTATTTGAAGGAAAAAATTCCGGTTTATAATGTTTCTTTCAATAATCAGAAATTAATTGGAGATTCGGAATTAAGTTTGGATTTTAAGGATTCCGGACATTTTGGTACAGGTTTAAAAATAAAAAAGGTAATCAATAGTCGTAAGGATGAGAATTATTCGCTGGTAGTTGGAAAAGCAAAAAATGTCCGAAATAATTATGCAGAAACAAAAATAACTTTGGCGGAAGAAAAAAGTCCGTACAGGGAAATAATCCTGGTGGCTCGCGCATATAATGATGCCGTTGCTTTTAGATACGAATTTCCCAAACAAAAATCTTGGGAAAATTATGAGATGACGGATGAAAATTCGACTTTCAATTTCGTGGAAAACCCGATGGTTAATACGCTTTTTCGAAAAGACTATACCACTTCCCACGAAGGACTTTATAGCAAAATAAGCTTGGATTCGTTAAAAAATGATACGTTGATGGATATGCCCGTGCTTTTTGAATTGAAAAACAGTTACGTTTCTATTACCGAAGCGGTTTTGCTCGATTATGCCGGAATGTATTTATCGAAAACCAAGAATGGGAGCTTGACCAGTAAATTATCGCCTTTGCCAAATCAAAATGAAATTAAGGTAAAAGCAAGGTTACCGCATCGTTCACCATGGAGGGTAATTATGATTGCTGATAAAGTTGGAAAAATGATCGAATCAAATATTCTGACAAATCTGTGTGAACCTTCAAAAATCAAGGATTGGTCATGGTTAAAGTCTGGAAAATCGACTTTTACATGGTGGAACGGCGATGTGTTGAAGGATGTAGATTTTGAGGTGGGTTTAAATTATGAAACCCATAAGTATTATATAGATTTTTGTGCGGCCAATAATATAGACTTTCATTCGATAGTTTCCTTTGGAGATACTGCCTGGTATCAAGGAGAAACCAAAGGATTTAACCCGTCATCACCAGATGCCGATGTTACCAAACCTGTGGAAAGTTTGGAAATGGAAAGACTCGCTGAATATTCACGAAAAATGGGAGTTGGTTTGCGGGTTTGGGTAAATTGGAAATCTTTGGAAGGAAAAATTGATGAAGCTTTTTCCCTTTATGAAAAATGGAACATCAAAGGATTGATGGTTGATTTTATGGATAGGGACGATCAGGAGATGGTCAAATTTGTTGAAGAGGTTTTGCAAAAGGCAGCAAAATATCATTTGCACATTCAGTTTCATGGAGCCTATAAACCAACTGGACTTTCAAGAATGTATCCTAATGAATTGACCAAGGAAGGAGTTTTAAATTTGGAAGTTTCCAAATGGAATGCTGATGTGGATCCCGAACACAATTTAATGGTTCCTTTTACACGAATGTTGGCTGGGCCAATGGATTATCATGCAGGAGGTTTTAGATCCTTGACCCGGGATGAATTTGATCCTTCAAAAACCAAAGAACCTTTTGTTCTGGGAACCCGTTGCCATCATTTGGCAATGCCAGTGGTTTATGAAAGTTATTTGCAATTGCTTTGTGATTATCCGAAAGCATACAAAGATCAATTGGGTTTTGAATTCCTCACCCAGGTCCCAACAACCTGGGATGCCGTAAAAGTTTTGAATGCCCAAATTGGGGATTACATTAGCATAGCCAGAAAAAAGGATAATGATTGGTATATAGGAACCATGAATGATTGGACGCCAAGAGAACTTAAGATCGATCTTGATTTTTTGCCAAAAGGAACCTTTCTAGCCGATATTTATGATGACGCAAGTGATGCAGATGTGGAACCAAATCACCTGACAAAAAGAACGATAGAGGTGACAAATAAATCCGTAATAACCGCGAATCTTGCATCTGGAGGTGGACAAGCTGTATGGATCAGAAATAAGAAATGATGACGGTCAAAAACGGAAAAGATATCGATGCCGAAGCCTTGATTCACAATTTTAAAACCAAACTGCAAGACAATTACTTTGACAAACAGGGCATTTTTATTGATGCATTTTTCAAGGCGCAAACATTGCTAATTAATTAAATTTACAACAAAGCGATACAAAGGAAAGTAACATGAATTATTTTGGTGTTTTTAGTCCCTGGAATTTTAATTCTGAGAATCTTACAATTTAAATCTGAGACAAAATGTATTCTATATAAAAAATAACTGATGTAATATGATGTAACTTTAGGGGCGGATCTTTGTTTGGATATTTTGGTTACCGGCAAAGTAAAGCCCATTTATGGCCAGGTTGAGCACCTGAACCTGGAGTATTGCCGCTATTCAACCCTCTGATATTTTAAATTCAACAATATTGGAGAATATTTTTTATTGGATCAACTGATTGAATTTTGTCATGAAGTATTAAAATCATTGCAAAATAAAGGAATAAACCTCACTCCATACCAATTGGTCACCAGATAATAATTGGGATAGTGTTATAGGAGGTATAATCCAATCCCAGGGGTGTTCAATGGTTACATGCCCTACCTAAAAGGAGATAAAGCCTGGGCATAAATGTAATTACATTACTGCCTAAATTACTTCCCACTCTTAATTGGGGAGGAGATGCCGCTGAAAACAAATGGTACTAAATTTGCCGTAGATGACCATGCCGCCCTGGATAGTTCAGGGCGGTTTTTTTTTATTTGTGCATTTCAAACTATTACAATTAGCTACGAAACGCACCTGTTTATATGCTTGTATTAGTGCTCGGAGTAAAAAGAACTACTATTCCAGCAATTAGTGTAGGAAGAAATATCTTTTACCAAGAGCGATAGAACATTTAAAGTAGTACTTAAAGGAATTTTATGCAAAGAATTCAGATCCTGATTCATATCTATTTTATTCGAGAAATACAGGAGTTATGGGCAAAATGAGCCAGGCTGCAGTAAATAAGCAACTTAAAAAATATGCTATTGATGCCCATACAACCTGCGAGGAAGTACCGCTCAAATTACACGCTCATCAAATTCGTCACGCCAAAGCGTCACATTGGCTGGAAGATGGAATGAATATCGTGCAGATTTCTTTCTTGCTTGGACACGCTAATATTCAGACAACAATGACGTACCTGGATATCACGACCGAACAAGAGGCTAAAGCCCTGGCAACCTTAGAAGATGAAGATAAAAGAGGGGTGTCAAAGAAATGGAAGTAAAATTTAAGCAACCTTTCTTCATTTTGTGGAATAGATGAAATAAAGAAGAAGTAGAAAAAATCCAAACCTTTATTAAGTGTACAGTCTTAAAATCAGAGTATTATACACAAAGGTTTGGATTTTATTTTTGTTTGGATAACGCAAGTTGTGGGTGGTGATCTCTTTTCTGATCCCGCTGTGTTTGCGGGCTTCTTGAACGATCCATCGAACTCCCTGGGTGGATAACCGAACTGCATTACCTTCCTTATTATTGCCGGTAAAGCGCCAGGTGGTGGGATTTTCTGCCAAAAAATAGGTTTTAAGTCCACGGATTTGCATCTCCGCCAGAGGGACATACCAATCTTTCCGACCTTTTCCCTGGCGGATAAGGAGCATCTTGCGATCAAAATCCAGGTCTTTGAGTTGCAGGTTCCGAAGTTCAAAGCAACGAAGTCCACAGCCATTAGAGCATCGCTAGCACCAATCGGTGTTTGAGTAGTTTAGGTGTTTTAAGCAATTGCTTGACCTCGCTGCGGCTCAGTACCACCGGAAGCTTTTTAGGTAGTTCGATGGAAGGAAGCATCACCCACATTTCTTTCATCCCAAAAAATACGGTATGCATACCGAAGTCCGTAAATGGTATGTTTAAAGAAACTATCCGAGGGAGTTTTGTGCTGGGATTTTAATACGTGCAGATAATCGAGAATTTGTTCTTCATCAAGGTCCAGCGGACTGCATTTGAAATGAAGGGAAATATGCGCCAGGCAGCGGGCATAATAGGTCAGGGTGCTTTGGCTTTTGCCAGAAAGCTCAACAGAACGCTTTAACCTTTGGTACAGGTCATTGAATTCCGGAACAGAAATACAGGCCCTCTCGAAAAGGTTACTACTTTTTTTTCATAACTTACAATGTTTAATATTACCTACCTAAAGGTAGTGAATAGTGATCAAATGATTGCTTGAAGCTACCTTTAGGTTTAGTTCAACACCTCATAAAATTTATGCTTACATTTAAACTAAATAACGAACCGACAAACATTCAACAAACGATTTGCTACGTCCGAAAAATCTCCGATATCTCAGTCGCGCAAATCTTATTAAAAACCGTTGGTGTGCCACGAGGCTGTAATTTTCCAGCAGGTGAAAATCCTGTCTAAGCAATTTGCTGTTCACTTAGAAGAGTTACAAACAGATAAGTCCGTGAGGGTGATGCTGAAGCTTTGTAAACTCAAATAACCAAGCTGTA
>JBGSWA010000475.1:0-23665 GCA_041752645.1 Gillisia sp.
TTATCCCGGTGCCTCTCCTCAGGAGATTGAGGAGGGGGTGGTAGTGAAAATTGAAGACAATCTCAAAGGCTTGGTAGGAATTGATCGGGTCACCTCCATCTCCAGGGAAAATTCTGCTTCGATAACCGTTGAGAAAGAAAAAGAGGCAGATATAGATGTGGTGTTGGCCGATGTAAAAAATGCGGTTGACAGGGTTCCTTCTTTTCCAACTGGGATGGAACCTCTGGTGGTGGCAAAGGTCGAGAATATTCGCCAGACCATTAGTTTTTCTGTCAGTGGGAAAAACATCGGTTTGGCAACCCTCAAGCAAATTACCCGCAATATAGAGAATGATCTGCGCGGGATAGAAGGGATTTCACAGGTTGAAATCACTGGATATCCGGAGGAAGAAATTGAGATTGCCGTAAGAGAAACGGATTTGCTGGCCTATAATTTAAGTTTCCAGGAGGTGGCACAGGCCGTTTCCCGTGAAAATATCCTGATTACCGGGGGAAATATCAAAACCGAGGCAGAGGAATATCTGATCCGTGCCAATAACCGCTCGTATTTTGGGGATAGATTAAATAATATTGTTGTTCGGGCAGACAACACCGGACGAGTCATTCGCCTGAGCGAGGTCGCAAGCGTTAGGGATCGGTTTGAAGAAACCCCAAATGCCTCCTATTTTAATGGGGAACTCTCGGTAAATGTGAATGTCAGCAATACAAATAGCGAGGATTTAATCTCCACAGCGACTCAGGTAAATTCTTACATAGAGAACTATAATCAAACCCACAATAACATTCGGTTGGATGTGGTCAATGACTCATCGATCACCCTAAATCAGCGTACGGATCTTTTATTGCGAAATGGGATCTTTGGGGTTACCCTTGTATTTTTGATTCTCGCTGTATTTCTGAATATCCGGATGGCTTTCTGGGTGGGGATAGGGATTCCCCTTTCATTTTTGGGAATGTTTGTCTTTGCCTCACAATTAGGCATCACCATTAACCTGCTTTCACTTTTCGGGATGATCGTGGTGGTGGGAATCCTGGTAGATGATGGGATTGTGGTGGCTGAAAATATCTACCAGCATTTTGAACGAGGAAAATCACGCGTTCGGGCTGCAATAGACGGCACCACCGAGGTGATTGCCCCAATTGTATCCTCTATAGTTACCACCATTCTGGCATTTTCTGCCTTCCTGTTTTTGGATAGCCGGATCGGGGATTTCTTTGGGGAAGTGTCAAAAATTGTCATGATCACCCTGGCGGTATCCCTTATTGAAGCCTTACTGATTCTGCCGGCACATATTGCACACTCCAAGGCCCTGGTGCACAAGGGGGAAAGTGGCCCGGGTAAAAGCAATAGGATCGACAGGGCTTTGGATAAATTCAAAATTGTAAACCACATTGGGGATCGTGTCATGGAATTCCTGCGGGACCGGCTATATGTTCCTGTGCTGACTGCATTTATGAGGAACAAGTTAATTACTTTTTCATCGCTCCTGGCCATTTTGATCCTTACCATTGCCTCTATGGCAAGCGGGATTATTGGGAGATCCCTTTTCCCGAGAATTGCAAGTGACCGGGTTTCTATAAGCCTTGCCATGCCGGAGGGGACCAACGCAAAGATCACTGATTCCATCATCAGTAGGATCGAGGCCAGTGCATGGCTGGTCAATGAAGATTTGACCAGAACACAATCGGGGAACAAGCAGGTGGTCGAAAACATAATCAAACGCCTTGGGCCGGGTTCGGCAAATGCTTCCCTGCAAATTAATTTGTTGCCCGGGGAAGAACGCGATTTAGAATCATTTCTAATTACCAACGCCGTTCGGGACAAGGTAGGACCCGTTTATGGGGTGGAAACCCTGACCTTTGGATTCGGGGGTAATTTTGGAGGGAGTCCGGTTTCAGTTTCCTTATTGGGCAGCAATATTGAGCAACTGCGGTTGGCCAAAAATGATCTCAAGAAGACCATGAGAGAAAACCCGATGCTCAAGGACGTGAATGACAATGATCCGGAGGGCATCAAGGAGATTCGTGTAAATCTGAAAGAAAATGCCTACCTGATAGGGTTGGACTATCAAAGCGTGATGGGCCAGGTGCGCAACGGGTTTTTTGGTTTTCAGGCACAGCGTTTTCAAAGAGGCCAGGATGAAATCAAGGTGTGGACCAGGTACGAGCGAGCCAACAGGTCTTCAATAAACGATCTGGATGAGATGCGTATAATTACTCCTTCCGGGGACCGGGTGCCATTTTTAGAAATTGCAGCCTACGAAATTGTTCGGGGAGATGTGGCCATCAATCACCTGGATGGCATGCGGGAAATTCAGGTAAATGCAGATCTTGAAAACCCGAACTCCAACTCGGGTGCTATCCTGGATGAGATCAAAAAGGAGGTGGTCCCGGCACTTCTGGGTAAATTTCCCTCTGTGAAGGTTTCCTATGAAGGGCAGAGCAGGGAGGCGGCCAAAATTCAGAATTCGGCTTCCAGGGTAGCCCTGGTAATCCTGTTCCTGATCTTTGTAACCATCGCCTTTACCTTTCGTTCCATAAGCCAGCCTATTATTCTAATGTGTCTCATTCCCTTCAGTATTATCGCCGTTGCCTGGGGACATCTGCTTCATGGGTTCCCGGTCAATATACTGTCCTGGTTAGGAATTATCGCCTTGATCGGGGTGATGGTGAACGACGGGCTGGTACTGATCCATAAATTCAACGCTCTTTTGAGAGAGGGAGTCAGCTTTGAAGAGGCCCTGCTCCAGGCCGGGCGCACAAGGTTCAGGGCAATTCTCCTGACTACGGTAACCACCGTGGCAGGAATGGCCCCGCTGCTTCTTGAGGGAAGTCGTCAGGCCCAGTTTCTCAAACCTATGGCTATCTCCATTTCTTACGGGATAGCCTTTGCATCCCTCTTGACCTTATTTATCCTCCCGATATTTCTTTCCTTCAACAACAGTTTGCAGGGACACCTAAAATGGCTGAGAACCGGGCAGCGGGTGCCCCGGGAGGAATTGGAAAACTCCGTTATAGAACTTAAAGCAGCACAGAGAGAAAATGAAAATATCCAGTAATTCAAGAATCTTTTTTATTTTCCTGTCCGCATGGGGTCTCCAGGGGGTAGCACAGGAAATTTTAAGCAAGGAAGAGGCGCTCAAAATCACCCTGGAAAACAACTATGGGATTCAGATAGCCATAAATGAGCTTAAAATTGCCGATAATAACAAGGGGCTGCTCAATAGTGGCTACCTCCCAGAGGTTATAGCGGGTTCCAATGCGACCTATCTCCGGGACCACAATATAACGGCAGAGTTCCGCGATGGCACCTCTACCACTCTGAGCAATGCTGAATCCCGTCGGTACAATGCCGAGGGCAGCATTAATTACACCTTGTTTGATGGCCTGGGCCGCTTGTACAATTACAAGAGACTCAAGGAAAGCCATCACCTCACGGAGCTTCAGGCCCGGCAAACCATCGAAGCTGCTATTTTCCAGTTGATGACCGGATATTTTGATGTGGCAAGACTTAAACTAGCGGCACATACCGCACAGCAATCCCTTGAGATTTCCAAAAACAGGTTGATTCGCGCCAAAAACGTATATCAATACGGGCAAAATACCCAGCTCGATGTGCTCAATGCCGAGGTAGATGTCAACAACGACAGCATTGTTTTTCTCAATACCCGGCAAGGCTATAGCAACGCAAAACGAGACCTGAACTTTCTGATGGGCAGGGCGGTACAAACTGACTTTGAGTTGGACACCACCATTCGCTTTATCCCGCCCTTAAAATTGGAATTGCTGCTGGAGGCAGCTAAAGAAAACAATGTTTCCCTGCTGCAAGCCGACAGCAATCTCAAGATCCGCAAATATGATTTAAAGGTGGATCGGTCAGATTTCCTGCCTAGCCTGGGGATCTCGGGGGGGTATTCTTGGGCGGAGAATCAAAACAACTCTGCGGCTTTCCTGTCCTCACAACAAGCCTATGGCTTATCGGGCACAGCCACCCTGGGGTGGAATATTTTTGACGGGAGTACCATCAATCGGGTGAAAAACTCTAAAATTGCCATTGAGAACCAGGAAATTCTCAAAAAGCAAATGGAACAACAAGTAATCCTGGAGGTGTCCAATGCTTTTGAAACCTACCAAAACCAATTGTTTGTGCTTCAGGCCCAGGAAAAAAACGTACTGACCAACCAAAGGAATTTTCAGCGCTCGGAGCAGCAGTTCAAGTTGGGACAAATTAGCTCCATTGAATTTCGCCAGGCACAAATCAACCTGCTCAATGCTAAGATCAATAGGGATACCGCTAAATTTGACGCTAAAATGGCCGAGATCAATTTATTGCAGTTATCGGGAAAATTATTAGAGGTGAAATTTTAAGCAACTGCCCTTTTTTTCTTTTGCCCGGGAGATAAAATTAACCTATCAGATAGGCCAGTCCATTATTTACAGGTTCACACAGCTCTCCAATTTTCCGCTCCTTGCAAAGCTTTTCAAAAAGGTCCCGTACCCCTTTGTAATCATCGTGAATCGGACAGGGATGTGCTGAGGAACATTTGTGAAACCCGAGGCCGCACTGATTAAATACATTTTTTCCGTCGATGGCTTCAATGATATTTTTAATGGGTTGGGTACTCTGATCCCGGGTAATATAAAACCCGCCCCTGGGGCCTTTGGAGCTGTAGATCACTCCCTCTCTGACCAGGGATTGCAATAGCTTTCCAACAGAGTGCTCACTGGCATCAATGAATTCGGCGATTTCCTTGATCCCTGATTTTTCTCCGGAGGCCAATTTTGACGACAGGTAGATGACAGCCTTGATGGCGGTTTTGCAGGTGAGGCTCAGCATCTGCTATTGATTGAGAAATTGTATTCCCGCCTCAGAGATCATTTCCTGGTTCCAGGCCGGATCAAAAGTGATTTCCAGGGTAACTTCCATCTGCGGAAATGCTTTTTCCAATGCGCGTTTAACTGCTTCTGTTATGGATTCTCCCATAGGACAGAACTGGGTGGTCAGTGTGAAAACACTCCTGATCTTTGAGTTTTCCTCATCAAAATCTATCTCGTAAATTAAACCCAGATCCACTACATTGAGCCCAATTTCCGGGTCGATTACATCTTTCAATGCTTCCAGGGCAATGGCACATTGGTTTGGATTATTCGTTACTTCATTCATAGGTAGCGGTTTATTGTTTTTTATAGGTCATATTTAATTGGCAGTTCTTCCTCCGGGGGGTGTTTAACGCTTTTCGAAAAGCTCCTGTGATGATTTTAAGGATTTATGAAAAAATATTTTCAGCACATTCCAATTATAAAATACGGCCGCCAGCAGCAATAGCAGGCAAGCCAATTTAAGGAGTACCTGGTTGGCCGCAAAGATGCCAATGATAAACAAAATAAACCCGGCGAGGTACGCAGCGCTCATCCCCCTAAAAATTCTGCTGCTGAACATCTCCTTTGGATTGGGGGTTTTACCCAGGCCCGCCTGGCGGTGATATACCTTATTCCAGACAATAAATGGCAGGGTTTTAAAAGTCATCCCCAGGATAATGGCGGTTATCCAGCCAAAGAACACTACAAAGCCATAGACCAAAACCAGTTGGGGATTGACGCTGCCCACCAGTAACCAAAGGATGATCACAAATAACAAAAATACAGGTAAAAGCATCATTATTACCGACAATAAGGAAATTTTCATTATCTCATCCACCTTTTTCCGGATGCGCTGCTTAAAGCTCCGGTAACAATAAACTCCGAAGGCAGCAATGCCAATCAAGATGGAGGCTAAGGAGATAAAGTAAAAAGAGGTTTGGGGTAGCCATAGGAAGAACATTATAAAGGAGACCAGGCCTGCATTTATAAACCCGTAGATACCCCATAGCAGTTTAGTGTTGTTGTATTTAGAGATCAGGAACATGGGAATCAACCGGGAGCCCACCCCAATTATAAGGAGCAGAAACCAACCGATGATACCGAGATGCGCGTGCAGGGAGAGGTAATGCAAGGAATTTGTCGGTAGAATGGGTGTCGTGAAATTGTACACCAATAAAAGCCCGATCAGGATCGTAGCAAATAACCATAAAGCTGCGGTTAATACAAAGGTGGCGTGGACATTTAGTTTTTTCCTTTTTATCATACTCAGTACCAGGTTTCCCAAATAGGACAGGATGGCTGCATTTATTAATATGGCACCCCCGCGGGACGGCCAGCCCATATTAAAAACATAGAAACCATAGGCCAAAAGCAGAATGCCTGTTGCCGCAGATATAAAGGAGAAATACGCCAGATTATCGCTGAATAGCTTTCCTTCAATCAAAACAGGAACCAATTGATGACTTGCCCCCAGGATCATCATAGTACCCCAACCCAAAGCCATGATATGGGTAATGGCCAGGATCTTAGGATTAAAATAATGCTGATTTAAAGCCTCCGTTGAAAGGAACAGGAGGATTGTCGCTGCCAGAAAAGCAAGGGCTGCGTATAAATAAAACGGCAGCACCACTCTATGCGAGGTGTTTTTTACTGTGTTGCTACTCCCGAACATATCAGTTTTTGAAAATTAAGAGGTGTACCTCGCCATCGCTGATCTCTTTAATGCGGTAGTCCAATTTCCTTTCTGCGAGTTCGGGCAATAAAAATACCGGGATGCGTTTGTGATATACAAACAAAGCGGTATCCTGGGGTAAATTTTCCAGAGCTTCCAGAATTGCATGCATGGGCAGAGGCATTTCCAGCGCTCGAACATCCACGCTCTGCAGGGCATCCTGAAACTTTTCCAGCAGGGTATCCCAGTCTTCCTCAATATTTTCCTTTTCATCCATTTCAAGGGAGGCAGTACCTGTCTTAAAAAAATAGGTATCTACCCTTTGAGAATTTATCGGATCCACATAAGTCTGAAAACCCTGTTTTTTTAACAGGGAGATCAGGGGGGTGGGCTCAAAACTATTAATGATCTTCAGGGCTTCCCCGGGCTGAATCCTCTTCAGGTTTTTTAAAATCAATTTCAGGGGATCCTCCCCCTTCTCAATGATCGGCCGGACATCAAATTCTTTGATCTGTCCGGGTTTCAGGGAATTGAAAAAGCAGGGGAGGGCTGGTTTTTCCTCAGCGGTAATTTTTGAGGTTTTAATAGCTATCTCAAAACCCAGGGGTTCCAGCTTTTTAAAAAAATCAGATGCACTGCAGCCGCTTATTTTGGATGCCATTGCAATTGAGGTGCGGCCGGCCATTAATTTTCTCAACAGGGGATTCCTCAGTTTTTCAAACTTGGGGGTAATACTGATAATGGCCTCCAATGCTGCAGGATTTTCTTTTAAAAGTGCGGCTATTTTTGTGTTGGAATTAATGATCATTGTAGCTCGAAATAATTATTGTAATTATCCAAAGCTTTGTCTGTGGAAGAAAAAATAGCTTCAGAAGACGCTGTATTGGTACTGTTTTTCAATTCAGCATTTTCTTCCAAAATTGGCTGAAGCCACATATGAAGCGCCTGGTGATCTGCGCCGGTCATTTTGCACTCCTCAATCATTTTGTTTAATCCCGTGGATAAATCTGCACTCAATTTTTCATAGTCACCCTGGGAGGGCGTGGATTTTGTCTTAAAATCCGCTGCTATGCCTCGCAGGAGGCTCACGTTGTTATTTGTAACCGAATCTGACTTCCACCTGGCACCATTGTTATGCGAAAGCTCTGATGGCAGCTCAGAGGCATGACTCTCCTGGGTTTGGGATTTTGACTTTTCCGGCCCCTGGTTACAGGCCAAAAGAAGTGGTGAGCACAACAAAATAAATAGAAGATTTTTCATTTTAATCGATTTTAATTATTAATATTTTTATTCATAATTAAGCCTTGGGGGCATTTCCTCGGCTCCTCAGGGCCAATCCATGGGATCTTAATAACAACACCCACCTGAGAGGGGGCAGGCGGGCGTCGTTATTTTAACAAGATCACATTTTTTAGTTTATTTCTTTTTCCAGCTCGATTGCCTTTGGAAACAGAATGTTGTTTTCTAAATGTATATGAATGTGCAGGTCGTTTTCAAACTCATCCAATTTATTGAATAGATAGGAATAACTGGCACAGGAATCCTCCGGCAGGCTATAGTTATCGCTGAGTTCCCTTATTGTTTCCAGGCTTTTCCCCACAGATTCGTGTTCCACCTCCAGCAGCTCGATCTGGGTTTTTATGCTGTCATAATCCCTGAAGCTCACAGTGGTGGCAGCATTGTTTTTTGCTGCGACTAGGTGTTTCACATAGGGAAATAATATGGTTTCCTCACTGACCAGATGCGAGGATAATTCCTGGGAAATCTCCTCAACGAGTTTGCTGATCTCCAGGAGTTCGGGGTGATTGTCCCCGTGAACACTGGCTACCTTTACTGAGTAACTTCGCAAATCCGGCAGGCTTTTTCTCACATAACTGTGATGTGTATTGATGATATAGTCTGCAAGAAAATCCAGGCTCCAGTCGTTATAGGGAACAGGGCGCGCGGTTGAAACATTTTTATCGGCAGCCTGCAATTCCTGTTCTATTTTAGTGACATCCAGTCCTTTTTCTGAACAGGCTTGTTTTACCGTTTTCTTCCCACCACAGCAAAAATCCAGGCCGTATTTTTTAAATACCTCCGCCTTGCGCAGATCTTTTGCGGCTATCTCCCCAAGAGTTTCATCGTCTTCTCCAGAGAGTTTCTTGGAGATCTTGACCCTCCATAAATCCGGTCCTTCCTGCAGATATTCCCAGGAGAAAATATTGCCTCTTTCTCCCAGTAATTGATAATACAGTGGCTTGGGATCGTGATCATTGTGAATGGTCAAACTTTCTCCCGCGACCAATTCGTCAAATCTTACAAAAATAGTGGGGTGTTTAAGTTTAGGCTCTATTAAAGAAACATTCAGGATATTCTCTTTTTCATTCCCGGAAACGGTATTCCCCGGGGCACTTATTTTTTCAACCTCCTCTTGCCCGGTCAAACTCTCTTTGTTTTTTGTGATTTTTATCCTGAATAATTCAGGACCCGACTCGAGGTATTCCCAGGAAAAGCTGTCTCCTCTTTCTCCTTGCAAATGATAATAAAGGGGTTTGGGATCGTGGTCATTGTGAATGATCAGGTGCTCTCCCCCGGACAATTCATCAAAACGGGAAAAAATGGTGGGATGTTTAGCCTGAGATGGCAGTGCACTTACATTGAGTATGTTTTCTGATGTTGCTTCCATAACTTCTGTTGCTGTTTATGTTTTTAGAAAGCACAAATATATAGTTTAGTTTTTAATAAAAGTAATTAAATACTTTTATTTTTTTAATAAGGATTTCCTGGAGCCAAGCCCCGGAGTAATGGCAGGGAGCGGGGGTATAAATATTTTTCCCCCAGCGGGCAGGTCTCCTCCCGGATAGAAAACAGGTCCCTGGAAACAGGAGGGTTGACATTATATAAGAAGGATTAGCATCCCATAAAAATGAGTTTTAAGGGGGCTGGATCCTCTTAAAGCATCCCTTAAACTCCAGCTGATTTTTGCCCCGGAAATGGTGCGATCAGGCTTTTGCGTCCAGGAATAATTTCTTGATGCTGCTCTCCCGCATCTCGGATTTTCGAATTTTTCCGGTCACTGTCATCGGGAACTCATCTACAAAGAGGATGTACTGCGGGATTTTGTAATAGGCGATCTTTCCACGGCAATACTCCTTGATCTCAACCTGGGTCGTGATGGCATCTTTTTTTAGCTGGATCCAGGCACAAATCTGTTCTCCGTACTTTTCATCCGGGACCCCGATGACCGAGACCTCCTCAATGGCAGGATGGGTGTACAGAAATTCTTCGATCACCTTAGGGTAGATATTCTCGCCTCCACGGATGATCATATCCTTTATACGCCCGACAATGCCCACATAGCCTTCTTCATCTATAATTGCCAGGTCCCCGGAATGCATCCAGCGTGCAGCGTCAATACTTTCGCGGGTTTTTTCTTCATCCCCCCAATATCCGAGCATCACTCCAAAACCACGGGTGCATAGCTCCCCGGGTTCCCCAACGGGAATTACCTGCCCGGTTTCGGGATTGATTATCTTGATCTCAGTATGCGGCAGGATTTGCCCAACGGTACTTATGCGTTTTTCAAAGGGGGCATCAATTCTGGTTTGGGTGCTTAAAGGGCTGGTTTCGGTCATGCCGTACCCAATTTCCACCTCGGTCATGTTCATTTCTTTTTGAACCCGTTTCATCAGTTCCGAGGGACATAAAGACCCCGCCATGATCCCGGTGCGAAGAGAGGATAAATCATATTTTTTTAATTCGGGATGGTTTAACTCGGCAAAGAACATGGTCGGCACCCCGTAGAGGGAAGTCGCTTTTTCTTCTTCTACCGCCTTTAGGACCAGTTCAGGATCAAAACCCTCTGAGGTGTAGATCATAGTTGCGCCTTTGGTAATACAGCCCAGGTTTCCGAGCACCATCCCGAAGCAATGGTAAAGGGGAACCGGGATCACAATTTTATCGGTATGGTGGAGGTTTTGAATGCTGGTGATAATGTCGGCATTATTGAGAATATTATGATGGCTGAGGGTCGCACCTTTTGGCCTGCCGGAGGTGCCGCTGGTAAATTGAATGTTGATAGGTTCGTCGAAACTCAGATTTCGCTGAATTTCCAGGACTTCATTTAAGTTAATCTCGCTCCCCATATCCATAAATTCATCCCACATCACGATCCCTTGCAGGTTTTTTGGAGCCAGGGAGATTACGGTTTTCAGGTATGGTAAGGCCTTGGATTCAAAAAACGCATCGTTATTTTCATATAACTCCGGGACCAGCTCATAGATCATTTCCGCATAATCAGAGGTTTTAAATTTATCGGCGATTACCAAAGCCTTGATTTGGGTATGGTTTAGGGAATATTCAAGTTCGTTGGTGCGGTATCCCGGATTGATGTTCACCAGGATGGCTCCCAGTTTGGCCGTGGCAATTTGAACCACCAGCCATTGCGCACAGTTATTTGCCCAGATCCCCACGCGATCCCCTTTCTCAATATTAATTGCCCTAAATCCCTTGGCACAGTGGTTCACCTCAATTTGCAGCTTCTCATAGGTCCACCGGATATTCTGATGCCGGGAGATCACCGCGAGGTTATCCGGGTATTTTTCCACTATATGATCGAAGAAAACCCCTATGGTTTGTCCTATAAGCGGTTTGTTTGAAGTCCCTGAAATGTAGCTGAGTTTTCTCATAATATAGCTTTTATAAAATTTTCAATTAGGTTTATAGAGGGTTTGGGTTGTTCTTTATGCGGGAAATGACCGCAGTTTTTTATTAAACCAAACGCTGCCTTCTCGCCAATCATTTTTGCCAACTCTCTGGCGTGCGAGGGCAGGGCATAGGCATCCTCTTCTCCTTGAAGGATCAGCGCCGGGCAGGGGATTTTTGAGAGTTCCCGGGAAATATTCCAGAGTGAAAACCCTTCTGAGCACCAGAGACCTTGCCAGGAATCGACCAGGGCATCGGTATGGGGCCCGTGATATTTTTCCAGAGCCTGTCGCAGCCGTGAATTTGCAGGCTCTCGCCTGGTTTTCAGTACGCCAAGTGTGGTTTTTTCTTCCACAAAATAATGCGCCCCAAGGCAGACAATGGCTTTCACCGGATGTGCAGCCGCATAGAGCAAGGCGATGCTTCCGCCATCGCTGCTCCCAATGAGTATGGGGCATTTTACCTTTAAATGATCCAGGAGCCGATCAAGGATTTCTGTTTCCTCTTCCAGGTATCCCTTGCTCCAGTTGGTTGGTTCCCCACAGGAGTTTCCATGCCCTGCCCTGGAGTATAAAATGGCGGGGAGACCGGTTTGTTTTACGCATATTTCGGGAAAATCCTTCCAACTCTCCGCACTGCCCAGAGCATCGTGAAGGAAGACCAAAATTGGTTCGCTTCCTAATTCCTGCAAAGGCAACCTATAGCCAGCTAGGGTTTTGTTCTGAATTTTGACGGAGAAGGATTCTTGCTGCAAGGGGAGTATTTTTCCGTTAAGTTAACCTATTAAATTATACCAGGGCTCGCTGCAATTCATTATTGTTCTTACCAGAAGGTTACTTGCTTCAAACAAAAAAAGAAAAGAGCTTCACCCAAGGATATATTAAAAGACCATACAATAGCCACATTAATAAGAATTTGTCGGGGATTTTGACGGTAAAAAAGAGGCCCTGCCCTATTTTATGGATTCAATTTTAATTTTATTTCATGAGTTCTATTCCACTAAAAGGGCAGGTATAGGCCGGATTATCTCATAAAAAACGAGTTGAGGAAAATTTTAAAATACTGCTAATTGCAGGAACTTATTTCTGTTATATTTGCCTCGATATTTAGCGGAGAAATAAACGGTTATTTCAAGTTCTTAAATTAATTATATCCATCGCCCACCTATGAAAAATTTTAAAAAGTTACTGTTCCTTTTAGCCGCTGTTGCACTGGTGAGTTGCGGTGAAAAGAAAGAAAAAGAAGCACAAATCGATAATGCTGCCGAAAATATTGAAAGCATTACGGAGGAGGTAAAAACAGCCAATGATGAAACCCTGGTTGAAATTACGATCACCGCAGATGACCAAATGAAGTTCAATTTGGCGGAAATCAAGGTAAAAAGCTGGCAGACAGTAAGGTTAACGCTGAATCACGTAGGGAAAATGGATAAAAACGTGATGGGTCACAATTGGGTTTTGTTGCACAATGGTGCTGATGTTGCGAAATTCGGAGCACTTGCCTCAGAGGCAAAGGCTACCGACTATATCCCCGCAAATTCAGACAAGGTGCTTGCTCATACCAAAATTCTTGGGGGCGGAGAGTCCGAAACAATTGAATTTAAAGCCCCGTCTGCCGGGACTTATGATTTTATTTGCAGCTTCCCTGGACATTACGCGCTGATGAAAGGAAAGTTTATCGTTGAATAAATTTTTGCTCAGTATTTAAATAACGCATCAGTGCTTAGTGCTGATGCGTTTTTTTTGGTGAAAACTTAAAAAAAAACGCCGATCGGTATAAATTCGACCATAACTTTCCAGCCCTATAAGAGGTGGAAGATAACCGAAGGAACCCAAAGCCCGTATTTTAATATAAAATTCAATCAGGAATTTCTTGTCCGAATAATTACCATTATATTTGCAGCTTGAAAAATTGGAAGTAAATTCTTATTTCTAAACTCTTAATTAATTATATAATTAGACATGAAAAAATTCAAAAAGTTATTGTTAGTCCTAACCGCTATTGCCATGGTAAGTTGCGGTGAAAAGAAAGAGAAAGAGCAAATTGATCTCAATGACAGCTCAGCCGGGGATACTGAAACCACTTCCGAGAGTAAATCCTCCCTGGATGAAAATGTAGTGGAGATTACAATCATCGGAGATGACCAAATGAAGTTTAATTTGTCGGAAATCAAGGTGAAAGCCGGACAAACGGTGAGACTAACCCTTGAACACTCAGGGAAAATGGATAAAAACGTGATGGGTCACAACTGGGTTTTATTAAGCAGTGGTGCCGATATTGCTGAATTCGGAGCACTTGCCTCATCGGCAAAAGCAACTGACTATATTCCTGCAGATTCAGACCAGGTACTCGCGCATACCAAAATTCTTGGTGGGGGAGAGTCCGATACCATTGAGTTTGTAGCTCCAGCAGCCGGGACTTACGATTTTATTTGCAGCTTCCCAGGACATTACGCTCTTATGAAAGGTAAGTTTATCGTGGAATAAATTTTAATTACATAAAAATAAAAAACGCATCAGTTCTCAGAGCTGGTGCGTTTTTTTGTTGGGGAGGGTTCAATTATTTGAAAGGATCTTTAAAGCCCCGCCACAGTTGGGGATAACTTCGAGAATGACGGTATTTTTTAAAGGCTGCCCTTCAGAAAGATTTAATACCTTTAAGGCATTGAATAAATTAGAAATTTTCAATATATCGGTCAGAGGTGTCGTACAGAATCCCGATACAAAGCCTGCTAAAGGCCTTCGAATTACCTATGACCAACAAAAAACAATAGCCGCTACCTATGAAAAACCACTTCCAAAAGATCTTTATTCCCTTTTATTTTATCTTCTTCTTATCCCTCTTAGGTTCTGCACAGGGCCTCAGCAGCACACAAATTGATAGCCTGGTCGAGCAAACACGCAGCGTCTTTGATGTTCCGGGAATCGCCGTGGCAGTCCTAAAGGACGGAAAAGTGATCCATATTAAAGGCTACGGGACCCGCTCCCTGGCCTCTGGAGGGAAGGTGGATCAGCACACGCTTTTTGGAATTGCCTCCAATACCAAGGCTTTTACCAGTGCAGCCCTGGGTAAACTTATAGATCAGGGATCTCTGGAATGGGATACCAAGGTCACCGATATCATTCCGGAATTTAAACTTTATGACCCCTATGTGACCTCCGAATTTACAGTAAGGGACCTGCTTACCCATCGAAGTGGCTTAGGACTTGGGGCGGGGGATATGATGGTTTTTCCGGCTTCCAATGTGACGGATAAGGCTGAATTGATCCATAACCTGCGTTATTTAAAACCTGTGTCTTCCTTTAGATCTAAATATGATTATGACAATTTGTTATACATCGTAGCGGGAGAGGTGGTGACCCGTGTGTCGGGGAGGGATTATGACGATTTTATCAGGGATCATTTCCTAAAACCCCTGGGAATGTCAGAAACCGCCATTTCCTGGAGGCAGATCGGGGATTACTCCAATGTTATTGAGGGACACGCCCCGGTGGGGGGAGAATTAATTCCGGTAGGGCTTAGCTTTACCGAGGTTGCCAACCCCGCAGCCGGTATTTATTCCTCGGTCTCCGATATGAGCAAATGGGTGCAGGCACAACTGGACCAGGGTAGGTATGGAGAAAAACTCCAGGACAGCCTTTTTAGTGAAAAAGCACATCGGGAAATGTGGACCCCCCAAACGCTCATCAGAAGGGGGAAGGGCCTGTATAACACCCATTTTACCGCCTATGGTCTTGGCTGGAACCTCAGTGATGTGCAGGGGTATTTACAGGTAACTCACAGCGGAGGTTTGCTTGGAATTGTGAGCCAGGTGACTATGATCCCCGAGATGGATTTGGGGATTATTGTCCTGACCAACCAGCAATCCGGAGCAGCCTTTAGTGCCATCACCAATTCTATAAAAGACGCCTATTTTGGGATCAGTGGTAAAAACAGGATCTCTCAGTACAATCTAGCCAGGTTAAGGCAGGAAAAGCAGGCTGACCAGGAAGTTGCCCGGGTATGGAAAGAGATCGAAGTCCAACAAAAAAATAACAAGGGCAGCTTTATTCCGCAGGGGTATACCGGCACCTATAAGGATCCCTGGTTTGGGAAGGTGAGCATAGCCAAAGGGGAAGGAAAACTCCAATTTGAGTCGGAAAATATATCCGATTTTAAAGGGGAAATGACCTTTTACAAGGGAAATACTTTTATCGTAAAATGGAAGGAGCGCTCCTTAAATGCCGATGCCTTTGTTATCTTCTCCCTCGATAAGGAAGCCCGTGCCGATGGGTTTAAAATGGAAGCGGTCTCCCCCATGACCGACTTCAGCTTCGATTTTCAGGATCTGGATTTTAAGGCTATCGAGAAAAAGGAGTAAACCGGAATGTTCATTCAGAATTTAAAAAATAAAAAAACGCCTCAGTGCATAAGCTGAAGCGTTTTTTTATTACTTAAGAATTTTAATCCAGACTCTAGCCAGAGTGGGGGTTGTTTTAAAGCTCTGAAGTCCCTGTCAGGTAAGGCTTTAGATCCCAGCTTCATCGGCCCCGTATATGAGCTCGAGGAAATCGGCCTTGGGAAGAGCTCCAAAATATTCTTCGATATTCACCGGGGTGAGTAATTCTTCGATTTCGGTAGGCTCGTAACGCGCTCCGGTTAACAGATCTTCCAGGAGTTTCACCGGTTCTTTTCCGAAAAAATCCCCGTAGATCCTGAAACTCTCGATCTTTCCTTTTTCTACAAAAATGCGCAGGTCAATTTCCCCGATGGGAAATCTCCGGCTCCGCTGGATGTTAAATTTGGGGGAATTGCCGTAATTCCAGTCCCAGGTATTGTATTTTTTATCTTTTAGCAGATGCACGGCTTCCCATTCTGCCTCACTGAGTCTGTAGGTTTCAAATTCTTCCCCTGATTCATACAATCCTTTGAGGATTAAGCTACGGAAGGTTTCAATGTCCATGGCCTCCTCCATAAATTCACTGATATTGGCGACACGGGCCCTTGCCGATTTATGACCTTTGGAAACGATCTTGCTCATTTTTACATTCAGGGCCTTTACCACCTCCCCCAGATCGCTGTTCAGCAGAAGTGTTCCGTGGCTGAACATTCTTCTGCCGGTTGAAAATTGCGCATTTCCCGAAATTTTCTTATCGTTTACCACAATATCGTTGCGGCCCTTTAACTCCGCGGCAACGCCAATGGAATTGAGGATCTTAATAACGGGTTGGGTGAATTTCAGGAAATTATTCAGGCTTTTTATATCGTGATTTGTGATAAAACTGAAGTTGAGGTTCCCAAAATCGTGATACACCGCCCCACCCCCGGAAACACGTCGCACCACATGAAGTTTTTTTTCCTCGACATATTCATGGTTGATCTCTTCCAGGGTATTTTGATTGCGCCCTATGATGATGGAGGGCTCATTGATATAAAAAAGCAAATAATCTGTGCCCGGATTAAAATTGCGAAGCGCATATTCCTCTAGGGCCAGATTTAGCCTGGGATCTGTAATGCCTTCATTGTCTATAAAAATCATATATTTTGTAGTTACTGATTATCAATTGTAAAGGTAGGGGAAATGGGAAGCAAGTAGCACGAAATTAGAAGGTCAAAATTAAGGCAAGGGAAAATTGAAGGTATATCTCAGAAATAAGTTTGTGCCCAGGATAGCCCTACCGACCAACTCACTGTCCAGAGGGAGGTAGCATTACAGGAGATTTTGTAAAGCACCCTGGAATAGTAAAATCAAAAAGTCCTCGGATGTGCCCATAATATTGGCTAACGGGAAACTTCCGCTTAAAATATCAGATTCCCTAGATTTTCTGTCAAAAGAAGGTTTAAAAAAAGTTTATGGAAGACAATAGAAAGGTTGTTATGTAAAACAAAGCATCCCATTTTACAGGGAGCAAATTTCGAAACTGAAAATTATAGGGCTTTCCCTTCTCCGGATTCGAAAATCAAAATCCAATAAATACACGATTCCCGCATTGACCCATCCCGAAAATTATGATAAATTTATTTTAAAGCTGATTTTTTTAATTTTTCGTAAAAGCTTGCTTTTATTGGGGTTCTCTTCTTTTTCAAAATGGAGGAGTGGCTGAATCATGAAAATAGTTTTGGGGGTTTTAAGTGGAAAAAGAGGTATGATTTTATTAATAATGTATTAATTTTGAGCCTTACTACATAGAGGTTTTATATGAAGACGAACAAAAATTATGTTATAGATTTTGACAGCACATTTACCCGAGTCGAGGCCCTGGATGTTTTAGGTGAAATTTCCCTGGAAAATGATGCGGACAAGGATAAAAATCTTAAAGAGATAGAAGACCTGACAAATCAGGGAATGATGGGGGAAATTTCCTTGCTGGATTCCCTTGAAAAAAGGCTTTATTTGTTAAAAGCCGAAAAGAAACACCTGCCAATACTTGTAGAAAAACTGCGAAAAAGCATCTCGACCTCTTTTGTTAGAAATAAAGTCTTTTTTACCGAAAACAACGAAAATATCTATATTATTTCCAATGGCTTCAAGGAGTTCATAGTTCCGATTGTTGCGGAATACGGGATCCGGGAAGAAAATGTCTTTGCCAATACCTTTGAGTTTGACATTGATGAGAAAATTGTCGGTTTTGATCGCAATAACGTACTTTCTCAAAATAAGGGAAAGGTGGAACAAATAAAAAGGATCAACCTGCAAGGGGAGGTATTTGTAATTGGAGATGGGTATACCGATTACGAAATAAAGGCTTCCGGACTTGCCAGCAAATTTTACGCGTTTACCGAAAATGTGGAACGCCTGAACGTGTTGGAAAAAGCAGACCATATTACCCCTAGCTTGGATGAATTTTTATTTATGCATCATATGAACAAAGTTATTTCTTACCCAAAAAGCAGGATTAACATTTTACTGCTCGAAAATATCCATCCCGACGCTTTTAAAATGATGAAAGAGGAAGGTTATAATATTATTACTCACACCGGGGCCATGGATGAGGAGGAGCTGGCCGAAAAGATCAAAGATGTTTCGGTATTGGGAATTCGTTCCAAAACACAGCTCACCAAAAAAGTGCTCGATAAGGCCAATAGGTTAATTGCAGTGGGTGCATTTTGTATTGGCACCAATCAAATTGATTTGGAGGGCTGTCTCAAAAAAGGCGTGGCAGTGTTCAATGCTCCCTACAGCAATACCCGTTCTGGGGTGGAGCTGGTCATTGGGGAAATCATCCTGCTGATGCGAAACCTCCCGGATAAAATAAAGGCGATGCACCAGGGGAACTGGAGCAAATCTGCGGATCACAGTTATGAGACCAGAGGGAAGAAATTGGGAATTATAGGCTATGGAAATATTGGGTCACAACTCTCGGTGGTGGCAGAATCCATTGGTTTTGATGTGTACTATTATGACGTAATCGAAAAACTTGCCCTTGGAAATGCTACAAAATGCAACTCTCTTACCGAGCTATTGCAAAAAGCAGATATTATCACCTTGCATGTGGATGGCAGAAAGGAAAATCAGGACCTGATAGGGGAAAAGGAATTCCAGGAAATGAAAGATGGGGTTGTCTTTCTCAATCTCAGCCGGGGTCATGTGGTGGATATTGATGCGCTTAAAAATCACATTGTCTCCGGAAAAATAAAAGGGGCAGGAATTGATGTTTTCCCTGAAGAACCTGGAACCAATAAAGAAACCTTTGAATCTCCCCTCCGGAACCTGCCCAATGTGATCCTTACCCCCCATATTGGAGGAAGTACCCAGGAAGCCCAGGTAAACATAGGCAATTTTGTGCCTGGTAAAATTATTGATTACATCAATACAGGCAGCACCACCAACAGCGTAAATTTTCCAAACCTTCAGCTTCCGGTGTTGGAAAACGCTCACAGATTGATTCATATTCACCGCAATATGCCCGGAATATTAGCCGAGATCAACAGGATATTTGCTTCCCTTGACATAAATGTGGTTGGACAATATTTAAAAACCAATGAAACCATTGGCTATGTGATCACCGATATTGATAAGGCGTATGATAAAACAGTAATTAAGGAATTAAAAGGTATTAAAAATACCATCTGGTTCAGGGTTTTATACTAGTCTTGCAGCGTGCCCCCCTGAGAGGGAGGGTGAGGATATTGGAAGGGGAAATTGAAATTGATTGAACCCTGGGAAGTGAAAATGGGAAAATAGATAGGAAAGAGGGATGTCCAATACAGGAATTTTTTTTTCTTCTCCCTTTAAGCCCCGGGTATGCTGAGGAAAAATCAGGACTGCCCCAGTGGGGGTGGGGGTGGAAAGCCAGACGGATCATCTGGGGTTATCTGGCTGAGCCTCGGGTAATACAAAGCCATTGGCAGGGATTTGGATTTTGAAATCCGCCAAAGGCATTCATTCAATTTTCTTGAAGGGTGGAAGGGGCTGAGAAACCTCCAAACTTTGAATTCCGTCGCTTTTCCCTTTGAATTTTGTAAAGCAATGGTTTTAAATTATTTATCTTTCCAGCTTAATCAAAAAAGGATTGATATTAAATTTGCCCCATCTAAGGCTTTTGGAAATAAAATAGCCATCTTCTGTTTGAGAATACCAACAATTTGGTTTTGAAGGCAGAAAACTAAACCCTACTTTGTGATTAGAATACTCCCCCACGCAAAAAAACCAGGTTTGAAGATCCTTAGGGGTCTTTATTTTATCCTGCTGATTTTTTCACCGGTGAACTCCTGCCTCTCGCAGGTAACCCTGAACTCTGACGAATTATTTCTCAATGCCAGGAAAGCAGCTTTCGAGGATAACAATTATCCCCGCGCGATTGGCTTAACGAAGCAGGCATTGGAATTAAGCCCTGATTATGCAGACATCAGGATTTTTCTGGGAAGGTTATATACCTGGACTGACGCGCCTGAGCAGGCAAGAAAAGAGTTTAGGCAGGTATTGGAAAAAAACCCAGGTTATATGGATGCCGCCCTGGCATACGCCAGTTTGGAATACTGGAATGATGCTTCTGAAATAGCCCTTGGTATTGTGGATGATGGTATTCAATACAATCCGGGATCTCAGGAGCTTTTGGAGCTCAAGGCTAAAATTTTAATTGACTTAAAGAGATATTCCCAGGGAAATGAAACCCTGCGCGAACTGCTGAAAATAAACCCGAAACATACCCAGGCAAGGGCCCTGAGTGCCAGGATCCAGGATGTTTCTTCCATAAATAAAATTGGGGTAAGTTACGATTTTGTATATTTCGACAAGCGTTTTGAGAATCCCTGGCATTTGGCAAATATAGACTACGCCAGACAAACCAAATTTGGACCGGTTACCGCCCGCCTTAATTATGCCAATAGGTTTAAAACCGAGGGGACACAGGTTGAGATTGAGGCTTACCCGAGATTGTCAAGGCTGTTCTATGCCTATGTAAGTGGCGGAATAGCTAAAAATGAGGGTATTTTCCCAAAACTCAGGGCAGGTTTTTCTCTCTACGCTGAGCTGCCATTGGCTTTTGAGGCAGATGCCGGGTTTAGGTTGCTGGTCTTTAATGAAGAAACCTGGGTTTACACGGCTTCCATCGGAAAGTATTACAAAAACTACTGGTTTTCTCTCAGGACTTATGTAACACCTTCCAACAACGCTATCACCCAATCGGTATCCTTAAAGATTCGGTATTATCTGGCCGGGACCGAGGATTACCTTAGTCTCGGGCTAGGAACGGGGCTATCCCCGGATGATCCGGCCAATACGATCCTTTTTAACGATGACTCTCCCGGTACCCTTAACTCGAGTAACCTTTCCCTGGGTTATAATAAATCCATCAATACCTTTAATATTATTTCGGTGAAAGCCTCCCTGGAAAATCAGGAATACCGGCAGGGAACTCGGGGGAATCAATTTTCTGTAGGGGTTGGATATAACAGGCGATTTTAGAGATACCCCCTTGAGGTTGCCAATATTGCCTCTCCCGGTTTAATTGGGGGGTGGAGTGGATATTTACAGCAGGCTAAGGAGGTTAGGCTGTTATAAATAAAAATTCGGAGAATCTTAAAACTGTCTTGAATTGTTGCTTATGGGTGTACAAAAATTGACTTAAAATATTTTTTGTGCAGCTTGTAGAGAAATGCACCCGGATGGTGTTGCAGGGATTCTCCCTGGATTTTAAACCCCTAAAGAGTTTAATATGCAATACCAGTAACAATAGGTGCCAATTCTGCAGGGGAATGGTTGTTTGTTATAAATTCCAAATTTCTCATAGGGGGATGTATATTGTTGTTTATTGGTCATGAAATTTGTAATTTTTATTGGGATTTGCACCCGGGTTTGGGTGATGCTCCTTTCCGTGCTGGAATTTTAATATCCCAAAACTATTGTACGACTGCCACTAATATATCGTACTTGTAAACAGGTGATTAATCAGTATTTTATTAACAATTTTAATTTTTAATATTTTGATAAAAGATTATATTTGCCATGATAATATTAAAATTTCAAAAAGGAAATATTTTAACAATTAAGAAATCCCGGTTTAAAATAAAAAATTTTAAAAATGTGCTGAAAAATAAGTATCACTGCTGAATTTCAGAAATAAAAACCCTTTAAGAATAACAAATATTTATCCTAAATCCTACTTATACACTCAAACCCTGCCATTTTTATGAATAAAAAACTACTATTAAGCGGAATCCTGTTATCTTTTATTTTTATCGGTTGTAGCTCGGACGATCCTTCTTCCTCCAAGGAACTTATTGACGACACTTTCAAAGTTAATGCCGATGCAACACAATTACAAGGTGCGATCAGCCTAGAAGGCGCAGGGGTACTGACCATTAATTCTTTGAGCGAATCTCGGAGGGCGCTTTCCAAAACCGCTGAAGATGCGCCCCAGGTATCCAATATTGCCCTGGAGCAAATAGCCCTGGTTAAGCCCCCTGTGGTCAATGGAATTACGATGCGTGCAAGCCACGTTGAGGTGAGTGGAAACTATGCTTATGTTTCTTATATGTTGGAAGGAGACGGATACCTCGGAGGAATAGATATCATTAATATTAAGGATAAATACAATCCCTATGTTGTCAATAGAATGACTTCCGAAATTGCAGATGTAACTTCTGTTTTCTTTTTGGATGACAAATTATATTTTGCAGCGGCCATTGACAATGATCTGATGACAGACCTACTTTTCAGGGCCAACCTGGGAATGGTTTCTGTTTCCGAAGGTAATTTTGGAACAGATTTTCAGGTAAAATCAATCCCCGGGTTTGTTGCAGTTGACATCTTAGGAGTTGACAATTCTATTGTGGGTGTAAGTGGTGATACCGGGGTTATAGGATTGTACAATCCCGAGGGTCTTTCGGGTAAGAAAGCCTTGGAAGTTCCGGATTTAAGGTCCGCAGCCTATGGAAATGGAAAACTCGCAGCGCTGAGTGGAGAAAACGGTTTGTTAATTTTGAATCCAAACAGCCTGGCTGTTGAAAACACAATAGCCGTTCAATCCCTTTTAGATGAATCAAAAAGAACCATTGCTTTTAACGGAGCTTCAATAATGGTATCTGAAGGAGCAAATGGCGTTGGTATTTATGATGTCAATTCAGGTTCCTTGATAAAGCGATTGAGCATCCAACTCGATCCGGATGCAATTGCCGATTCAGGAGATAAAGTGACCAACGCTGTTTCTTTGGCAGGGGATTTTATTCTAATGGCCAATGGAGGCGCTGGTTTTGGAGTTGTAAAACTCGATACCAACAATACCTTAATTGAACAGGGAATTGTAGGGATTGAAGGATCTACAAATTATGTGAAAGCCCAGGAGGATTATATTTTTGTAGCCTCAGGCGCCGGGGGACTGCGAATTATAAAAATGAGTAAAGCCTCTGCAGGCTCGGGTGTGTTGGCCTGTGATACCTACGGGCCCTATACAGGGAATTCAAATCTAAATATCAATTCCAACCAGGAAGAGTCCTTCGGCGGCTCCACCACACTGAAACATTTAAACGTCGGCGGAAAATTCACCTATTGTGGCTCTCTAAACATAGAGAAAAGCACCAATATTAATAGCAATGGCGAATTTAATATGAAGGGTTCTCTTGCAATTGGTACTTATGGTAAGAATGATGATCTGAATATCAACAGCAATGCCGTTTTAAAAATTGAGGGGGATCTTACCGTGTACGGCAATCTTAATTTAAACAGCGGTGCCACCTTAGAATTTGTCGGGGATCATTCCACCATTCATGTGTACGGAAAGGTAAATCAAAATAGTGGGAGTACTCTAATCGGAGATTATACGGATACTTCTGATAAATTGGAATAATATAAAATTTCAGAGGTTTGCAAGGGAAACCGAAATCGACAGGGCGGTTAAAAACATCTGAAAATTCCCGGATTTTTTGGATTCAAGCGGGCGCGGGATTTTAATTTTTAAAAACCGGAATGTTTTATTTAACCGAATATTTTAGATTAGTGCACTTAGGCTTTGGCTTGCCTTGTTTATTT
>JBGSWA010000476.1:0-9318 GCA_041752645.1 Gillisia sp.
CTTAATAGCTTTTGCTTCGGAGGGAACTTAGGATTTGAGGCCAGAATTACAGGTCAGCTCTATGCCAGGGCTCCTCGTACTTTGTTTTGTAATAATTTTGGGTTCAATTTCAATTTTGACTTTAAGGTTGGGTTTTTTAAGGATAAATTTTTCCATAAGAATCTGAACTAAAACATAGGTATTACCGTCTTTTGCTATACCTTCAAAAGGTTGGTACTCTTTTGAGCATTACCGAAATTATTAATTCGTTAAAATTCTCTTTAACCAGACAACAATAATCCCGGATTCGGGTAGCTCTATACTATAATTCAATCCTGGGAATTCCAACAATTCTTGAGGCGGTTTTGTGTCTTTAATCTCTGTGAACTACAAAGCTATTTATGAAATAAAAAATGATTCAGAAAGTAGAGTCCTCTTGGATTAACCGGAGGTACAATTTGAGGATTTGAGGAAGTGATGGATTTATAATGAAAGATGAGGGAGAGCAATTAAAATCCAAGAATAAAAGGACTATCCCCAAGCCTCTTAATTAACCGTGAGTCAAAATTTTGTGCTATTTTCCAAAACCGGAGAATAACACACACAATGGCTGAGCTTAAGGAGTGGCTTTGAGAATCGTCCTTTATTTAATAGGATTTATTATTCCTGTATTCTACTCAATTGTTTCAAAATTGCAGATTGGTCCTCCTCCTCGAGGTTAAATCCGGGTTTGCCGCGCAGCGGAAACAAATAACTGAAAGCTTGTTCAAATGCCCCCCAACTCTCGGCAAGTCCAAACTCATCATTTTTACTTTTCATTTGTGGCCGGGTAAACTCATTTACTTCACTGTCATAAGCAGATCCCAAGGCATCCTCCCCGGTAAAAAGCATCCCTTCATTGAGCTCTGAATGTATTAGCACCGATCCCCCACCCTTTCCTGGAAGGTTATATATGGTTAAACCAAAGCTCTTAAACAATTCATTTTTTTTGGCGGTAATATCTTTTATTTTATAATCCTCCTTAACCGTTATCATGGGATGTGCATAAATTGGAGCTCCCCCCGCCTCTTGGGAAATTGTTTTTTGATCGGCAAAGGCATTTTTAAATACCGAGGCATTGGAAAGTAAAATAGCCTTGATAGTATAACCATCTGCCACCCACTTTTTTACCGCCTCCCTGGTGGCTTTTTCAACCACATCTATCAAGATGATGTCTTTTTGATTTAGATGGCGGATGGCATAACCCTGATTCAAACCATCCTTCCCAAGCTCCCCCTTAATTATAAAGGTATCCGGGATCAGTTTTATAAATTTTCCGGTTTCTCCCTGTGCTATAAACTCCGGGGTTTGGCTGTCCAACTCCTCTAATTTTTCAATTTTATTTACAATTTTCATAATACAAAAAAGTTTTGATTTATCTAATCAAGTTACAATTTGAAGGGAATTTGACAATGCGGTTTAAGGATTTTAACGGGCTTTTAGCACGGTGTTAAGGAGAGCACAAATGCCGAAAAATTTCCGTGATGTGATAGGGAAAAATCACAATCTATTGCCAGGCCATCACTGCTCAGATAGGGGATAAAATCAGGGCCCTTTTTAAGGTGTATTTTTTCAATCTCAATTTTTTTAAATGCTGAAACGGCTAAAATAAACTCCAGCTTTAGCTGGGTTGAATTTGAAGAAATTTTTTGCACAATTTTTTGCTGCCGGAATAGGGTAGCTATGCAGTGAAGATACTTTTCCCCGAGATCGCTTTGGGTGTGGTAACTGAAATCCTGAATTTTCACTTTTCCCGAGACCGAATTATTTTCGATCTGAATAATCTCACAGGTAAATTGCCTGGGATTAAAACTCCTGGGCAAATTAAACCGCCGCTGGTGGGCCTTATAGGAAGCTTCTTTCATCGCCCAGAGCAGCCAAAGCTTCTGCTGTGGAAATTCTGAATTTAAAATCAGGCTTTGCTCGGTCTCTGAAAACAATTTCTCCAAAAAACCCCTGCGCTGCCAATTGCTTTGCAAAGCGGCCGTATAAAATTCGACAAGATCATTGCCTATCATTTCCCTGCCAGTTTAAGCTGAATGATTTTTTTTGCATCCAGAACCCTGAGCATATCCGCCATGGAATTGTTGTCAATTTCTATGTCAAATGCATCTTCCACATCCAGTACCACATCGACCAAATTAGCAGAATTGATCTTTAGATCATTTAAAAAGTCGGTATTCTCATCAAAATTTTCCAGACCTTCTTTATTCTGCACATACGGGGTTACTATATTCTTTAATCTTTCAAGGAGTTCTTTATCCGACATAGGTATTTGTTTTTAGTAATTTTCAAAGTGATACTTCCCAGTTATGTTGTTTTTTTAAATCAGAAGGAATTAATTCGGCTCGCTCAACCCCTTATTCTCCCCCACAACCTTATATTGACATTTTTCTGAATTGATATTTTTAATAAGGTAAAACAATTGGCAATTATCCAGTTAACTTTTCTACAAAACTTCTAAAAATAACCACGGCATTCACATCCCCAAACCCAAAACTGGCCTTCGCGATAATTTTTAATGGTTTTTCAAGGGTCCAGCGCGGAATTTTTTCAGAAGCGATCAATTTTGCGATCTCAGGATGAAGGTCCTCGCAGTTGAGGTTCCCGAAGATAAATCCCTTTTTAAGCTGCAACACACTGGCCACACATTCTATACTGCCCGAAGCGCTCAGGCAATGCCCTGTCATGCCTTTTAGAGCATTGATATAAGGAAAATTTCCTCCCGGTAAATTCAGTGCCGAAACCCAATTCTCAATTTCCACTGCGTCCCTGCTGGTCGCCGTCAGATGGCCATTTATTAGCTCGATCTGCCTTGCCGATATTCCTGCATCTGCAATCGCGCCTTCAATACAGCGAATTACCGCCTCGCTGTTTGCAGCGGTCATGCTGCCGCCGCCGCGCTGGCCGCCGCTGTTCACCTCCCCGCCCAGTACCTCTGCATAGATTGTGGCACTCCTGGCTTTTGCCGATTCTAATTCCTCGAGCACCAATGCTCCTGCCCCAGATCCTGGCACAAACCCGGCCGCCGTGGCACTCATGGGTCTGGAGGCCTTTTCGGGATCCCCGTTATAGGTGCCGGGTAAGATCCGCATGGCGTCAAACCCGCCCCAGATATAAGGGCCGTGATCGCTGCAACTCCCCACTAGCATGCGCAGGGCCCTCCCGGATTGGATCCGCTGAAAACCCATTAAAAGAGCTTCGGTCCCGGTGGTACATGCAGAGGAATTAGTAGTCACCTGGTTTCCACAACCCAGGATCCCGCCTAAATAAGCACTGATACCACTGGCCATGGTCTGGATCACACTTGTACTGCCCAGGCGCCTGGTATTCCCGGAGTCAATTAAACCAATGGCTTCCCTGAATTTGTCGACCCCTGAAATCCCGGTTCCAAAGATAATCCCCGAGTCCCAGTCCGGCGGGGCCGTCAGATTAATGGGTAACCCGGCATCTTTCCATGCATCGGTCCCGGAAATTACTCCGTACATAATCCCGCTGCCGAGTAATCCGCGCAATTGCAAGGGGGTAAAATATTGGGCTAATTTTTCCTGTGATACCTCGGGCTTCCCCCCTATCTGGCAACTGAATTTGAGATCTTCCAATTGCTGATGAAACCTGATCCCGCTTTTTCCTGTGCGGAGCGCGGTTTCAAAATTTTCCAAACCCACCGCATTTGGAGCGACAACGCCAAGCCCGGTAATCACCACCCGTTTCTTACTCTGGCCCATACTTTTATTATTCGTTTTTCAGCATTCCGGCAATAGCACCCCTGCAGATCAAATTTTCTTCAGCATCAAACATTTCTACCCTGCATTTTAGTTTATTAAACCTGAAATAGATCCTGTTGGAAATAACCTTTACCCTTTCCCCTGGAAATACGGGTTTATAAAAATCTACTTCCACCGAGCTCAAAGCTATTTTCGTTTTTTTGGCTTCCTCAGCAGGGATCAGGAACATTCCCAGGCAAACCAAACCTATTTGAGCCATACATTCTGTAAGGATCACCCCGGGAGTTACCGGATAATCTTTAAAATGTCCTTTATAAAAAAAGGAATCCTTGGGAAACCTATACATGCCTGTTACCCCGTTTTGATCAATTTGCAGGAGCTCATCCACAAATAAAAAAGGTTGGGAATAGGGCAATTGGGAAATAATCGAGGTATAATTCAAGAGCGTTATAAAGATTTTATTGTTGAGTTATTTTAAATGTTCCCCGCCATTCACTGGAATAATGGTACCCGTGATCCAGCTCGCTTCGTCTTTACTGAGTAAATATACCACGTTGGCCACATCATTTGGAACGGTAAGCCGTTTAAAGGGATTGTGTTTTAATGCGTGGTTCCTTAAGGTTTCGTTGTCGGGGATCATTTGAAAAGACCTGGTCACCGTTACCCCGGCCTGAATACAGTTGGCACGGATTCCATAAGGTGCAAATTCCAGGGCAATACTCCTTGTCAGTGTCTCAAGGACCACCTTTGCCGCAGATACCGCGGCATAATTTTTCCATGCCTTTTGGTTGCCCTCACTGGTAAATGATAGTATCCTGGCATCCTTACTAAATAAGTGGGCCTTGAAAACAGCCTGGGTCCAGTCGTATAAACTCAAAGCCATGGCATCTATGGTCAGTTGAAAATCGATATTTCCCAGGATTGCCTCCCCGCCGGTCATAGGTTTTAAATTTCCTTTGGCGATGCTGTGTACCAGGGTCCGGATTTTACCGGTAACCCCTAAAATTTGGGTGATCTCCCGGAGCAGCTCTTCGCGTTTTTCTTTCTGAATAGCATCCACATTGAAACTTTCCAGGCGCACCCCAGATTCTCTGATCTCCTGGAAAGCCTCGGCAATTCCCGGAATATCTTCCCTGCGGTCACGGTGAATGATAATAATGTTCATTCCGTGTTTAGCCAGTTTTCGTGCACTAGCAAGACCCAGTCCGCTACTTCCTCCCAAAATCAGGGCCCAATAATTAAGGTCTTTAAATTCTCCTACCATTCTATTAAAATTCGTTGTGCCGAAAAACCCGGGCCAAAGCTTAGCATCAATCCCTGCTCGCCCTTGGGAATGTCTTTGTTTAAAAATCGTTCCAGGACGTACAAAACCGTAACGCTGCTCATATTCCCATATAAGCGGAGCACTTCCCTTGTATCGTCAATATTCTTTCCTAAGTTACCAAAAAGAGTTGAAACGGTTTGCACTATTTTTTTTCCGCCTGGGTGAAAGATCAGGTGTTGCACCTTGTCGATATCCGTGTTGTTTTTTTCCAAAAACGGATAGACGATCTTCGGGAAATGTTCGGCAATGGCCTGGGGAACTCCTGGATCGAGGATCATTTGAAGCCCGTGATTGGTCAGATGAAACCCCATCAAATGCGTGGCATTATAGAAATGATACATTTCCTCGGCGATTATTTGCGGGCCGATGGCATTTTCCTCCGAAGAGAGCAGCACGCAGGCGGCTCCATCACCAAAAATAGCTGCGCTTACCATATTGGCCATACTGAAATCATCGAGCTGAAAAGTGGCCGTAGGGCTTTCCACCGCGACAATCGCGGCTCTCTTCCCAGGATTGGCCTTTAAAAAATTAAAGGCATAGATCATCCCCGAAATTCCGGCGGCACACCCCATTTCGGTGACCGGCAGCCGGGTGATATACTGATTTAATTCCAATTCGTTTATAAGATAGGCATCCAGCGAGGGGATCATAATCCCGGTGCAGCTAACGGTGATTATAAAATCCAGGGATGCAGGATCCCATCCCGAGGTTCTCAATGCTTTTTGAAGCACGTTTTTACCGAGTTTCTTTACTTCCCGCACATAGATGTCGTTTTTATCTTCAAAGGAAGTGGCACAAAATACTTCCTCCGGGGACATGATGGAATAGCGTTTATCTACTCCTGCTCCCTCAAAGATCTTTTTAATTTTTCTTCGGAACCGATCCTCCTGAGCTTCCAGCCAATGGTCCACCAGGGGCAGGATAGCTGCGGTTTCCCTGGAATACCCCGGCAATTCCTTTTCGAGCTTAATAATTTTTACACTCATAATCAATATTGTTTTTCTATGATCCACAGGTACCTGAAGGCCCACCTCCAACGGATCTCCTGAACCTCCGCAGGGATATTGGATGCGAGGCTTTGCAGGTCTTTCCTTTTGAAACCGCGTAAAATGGAGGTCAGGCCATCTCTTCTCGCAATTTCATTATTTATAAAAACACGGCAGAACCCCTGAAAAAGGAAATAAGCCATTCTGCTTCGATGCAGGTCATTGATCACGATCCCTGTTTTGGCCTGCCGATAGAAATTATTTAAAATACCCATTATTTCCTGATTTTCAAAATGATGCAGGGTTAATGTGCACAATATAATATTAAACTCCCGGTCCTTATAGTCCTGGTTAAAAATATTCAGCGTGGAATACTCAATCTCCGGATAATAGGCAGATAATTTTTCAGCAATTTCAATGGTATGTGGATTTGCATCGATCCCGATCAGTTCAAACTGATAATTTTTTGCCCTGCCCCATTTGGCAATCTCCCTCAGAATTGCACCATTTCCACAACCGATATCGGCTATTTGAAACCTACTGGTCTTGATTTGCCCCTTCAATAATTTTTTGATCCCCTGAAGGGTGATTTTAGTGCCCCCAAGCCATTTATTGATGTGCGACAGGTCCGCCAGGGTTTTTTCCAAATCGGGTCCCTTTAACTCAAAATCATCCATGATCTCGGCCTGGTTGCTCCTTTTTGTAGTGTCGATCTTTTGCCTCAAACTAAAGTATTTTGGCCCATTCCTGATTCTTTAAATTAGTCTTATTTGCGATTCCCTTTGTTTTAAATATAGGTCCCTGAAATATTATACCACGAGCCCTCCGTGGGTCCTGGCGATTATCTTTGGCAAACCAGCCGGAAAGGCACGGATCAAAGCCTGGGAGATTTCAGCCAGTGGTGGATTTAAAAGGATCTTTTGCAGGACTCGCCCGGTTTTAAACCGGGATTTAAAATGAAAATTCCATTGGCTGATATAAATCTCTTCCAATTCCTTTCTGTTAAATCCTGAGCGCTTGTAATATTTCAAAATACTTTCCGAGGCCAGTTTGGCACTGTGAATCGCCATTGCCATTCCATTTCCGCAAAGCGGATGAATCAATCCCGCGGCATCCCCCAACATTAAAATATGATTTTCCACCAGGGATTTCTTTTCGAATGAAACCTGGGCGATGCTCAGCTCCTTTTCAAAGAGCGGAGTGGCTTGTTCAAAAAATGAGTTCAGATGCGGGTTTTTGCGAAGGACCTTATTTTTATGATCTTCGGAATTATTATAGTTTTTAAAACTCTCGGTGGAAGCCAGGTAACAAACATTCACCGCCCCTGTTTCGGTTTTAGACAGCCCGCAATAGCCGCCCTTGAAATTGTGCAGCGAAACAGTGTTCCCGGGATAGGATTCCATCTGATAATGAGCTTTTACGGCCAGCCACCCAGATTTCTGAACAATAAAATTCCTGTTTAATTTCTTATCCAGAAGGGAGCGTTTTCCAAAGGCGCCTAGTACAATGGCCGCAGTGCTTTGGTTTCCCTGGAGGGTTTTAATTAAAAATCTATCCTTATTAAAATTGACTGAAACCACGAATTCCTTAACAATTTCAACCCCCAACTCCCTTGCCTTGAGAAACAAGAAATTGTCCAGGGCATACCTGCTGATGCCCAGTCCGCCCAGGGGCAGGTCCGCAGAAATGGTATTTCCCTGAGCTGTGCTGAAGGCCAACCTGTTTATCTCCACAGGATTTAACTGGGAAAGCGAAATGTTCAATCTCTGGAGATATGGAAGGATTTCCCGGGATAGGTACTCTCCACAAACTTTGTGATGGGGATAGGCTTGCTTTTCGAACAAACAGATTTGAAATCCATAGCCGGCCAGATGGATTGCCGAGGTTAAACCGGCCAATCCACCACCTACAATTGCTATATCTGCTTTTTTCACAAGTTGAAGATACTTTAAAATAAAAAAATCCCGGGAAATTCCCGAGATTTTTTTAATTAAAACACTAAAGAATATTTTAATTCTCTCCAGTGGCTTGTTTAGCTTCTTCTTTTAATTCCTCGCTAGCGACGATGGCCAGCTCAACCCTACGGTTTTTAGCCCTTCCATCTGCAGTGGTATTGTCGTATTTAGGTTGCCCCTCCCCGTACCATTTTGTATCGAACCGGCCACTGGAAACTCCGTTATTTACCAAATAACTGGTTACTGCCTGCGCACGGTTTTTAGATAAGGTAAGGTTATAACTTTCAGATCCGGTATCATCGGTGTGACCTTCCACTAAAATATTGGTGGATGGATATTCTGCGAAAATTCCGGCCAATTTGTTAAGGGTTTCCTGAGACTTTGCGTTGATATTGTATTTTTCTGTATCGAAATATACGCCACTGGCTTCGTCAAAAGTTACGTTGATCCCCTCTCCTACACGTTCCACTTCGGCTCCAGGGATTTCCTGTTCAATTTTTTTGGCCTGCTCATCCATTCGGCTACCTATATAACCTCCGGCTGCACCACCTACTACCCCGCCGATAATGGCGCCTAAAGCGGTATTCCCGCCTTTGGTGTTGTTCCCTATAATACCTCCTATTACTGCCCCGCCTGTGGCGCCAATAACAGCTCCTTTTTGTGTTTTGTTGGCGTTTCTTGTTGCTTCACAACCAAATAACAAGGTGGATGCAAATAATATAGCTATAAATTTGTTCATTCCTATTTTCATAATTATAATTTTTAAATTTTAGTGAAATCCATTCTTATTACAAAAGGTTTACCTTCCAGGATTACGGTTTGTTCCCAGGTCATCATCATATCGGTTAAAGAAACCAAATTAAGCCTGAAACCCTGGTTCCCTGTTGTGGATTTATTTCTGCTGTCTGTTGGTTTTAAGAGGAAATCGAACAGACCAGCAGTGGTATTTCCTTCGTCAATTGACCATACAAAATACCTTTCCCCGGCGCTGCAATCCATTCCCTGAGTAGTATAAGTCCCGGTGTTGTTATTGGAAACAAAACTCCAGGTGCTGCCTGTAAAACAGCCGGCGGAAGCATCGTTAAACAAGGTAACATTAAAGATCCCTGTATTATTGGGATAGCTAATATTGTTAAGGACCCAATCTCCTTTAAAGGTTTTTCGGGCCTCTGTGGCCACTTTACTGGGGCCACAGGATGCCACTAAAAGGGTAGCGGCAAAAATAAATATCAGTTTTTTCATTCTTATTAGGTTTATGATTAATGTTTGAAAAATCTTATTTGCAAAATTGATGCCTCAAATAATAT
>JBGSWA010000477.1:0-5755 GCA_041752645.1 Gillisia sp.
ATAAATTTAAAATTTAGGATAAGTAAAATTTAAAGTTTTAATATTATGCAATCCCATTTCAGTAAACTACTGTTTTTATTTGTTTTTTTTTCTTTTGAAGGAATAGTTTCTGCTCAATCAGACCATATACTTTGGTACAAACAAGCAGCCGATTATTTTGAGGAAAGCCTCGTTTTAGGAAATGGAAAAATGGGTGCAACCGTTTTTGGAGGTATCGATTCGGACAAAATTTATTTAAACGACATCACACTTTGGTCAGGCGAACCCGTAAATGTCAATATGAACCCAGAGGCTTATAAAAATTTGCCGGCTATTCGGGAAGCATTAAAAAACGAAAATTATAAACTGGCGGAAGAATTGAATAAAAAAATTCAGGGCAAAAATTCAGAGTCTTATGCCCCACTAGGAACGATCAATATTGACCATCATCACCCCGGGAAAGCTACCAATTACTATAGAGAGCTGGATATTTCCAAGGCCATTTCCAGGGTGAGATATGAAATTGATGGTGTCGAATTTACCCGCGAATATTTTGTTTCGGCACAAGATAAAATTATGGTAATCAGGCTGACCAGCAGCAAGAAAGGAGCATTGAGTTTTGATATTAATTCCAGTAGTTTATTAAAATTCAAAACCGAAATCAATAACAATGTACTTTCAATGAATGGTTTGGCACCCATCCACGAAAACCCGGGTTATGCCGTTCCTCCTAAACTTCTATTAGAAAAAGAAAGAGGAACGCGATTTACCTCTTTGATAAGAATTAAAAATACGGACGGTACAATTGTAAGTTCCAAGGCGGGTTTGGGATTGAAAAATGCCACCGAAGCCTTGATTTATGTTTCGGTTGCGACCAGCTTTAATGGTTTTGACAAAAATCCCGCCACCGAGGGATTAAACGACAAAGCCATTGCATTGGCCAATTTAAATAAAGCTTATGCTAAATCATTCGATAAATTAAAAAATGCTCATAAGGCCGATTATCAGGAATTTTTCAATCGGGTAAGTTTGAATTTAGGAAAAACAACTGCAACTAATCTGCCTACGGATGAACGTCTGTTGCGTTATTCAGAAGGAAAAGAAGATAAAAATCTGGAAATATTGTATTTCCAGTACGGACGGTATTTGCTCATCAGCAGTTCCAGAACCATGGGGGTTCCTGCCAATTTGCAGGGACTCTGGAATCCATACCTCAATCCGCCTTGGAGCAGCAATTACACGATGAACATCAATTTGGAGGAGAATTATTGGCTTGCCGAAAACACGAACCTTTCGGAGATGCATGCACCACTTTTGGGGTTTATCAAAAATCTTTCAAAAACAGGAAAAATAACTGCCCAAACTTTTTATGGAGTGCATGAGGGTTGGTCAGCAGCTCACAATTCAGATATTTGGGCGATGAGTAATCCTGTTGGGAATTTCGGAAAAGAAGAACCGATGTGGGCGTGTTGGAATATGGCGGGAGCGTGGTTGAGTACCCATATTTGGGAACATTATGTGTTTACCCAAGATAAAAATTACCTCAAAAACCAGGGGTACGAAATCATGCGTGGCGCAGCCAAATTTTGTCTGAAATGGTTGGTTGAAGATACAAATGGAAATTTGATCACCTCGCCATCTACCTCCCCCGAAAATCAATACCTCACTCCCGATGGTTTTGTGGGAGCTACAATGTATGGTGGAACGGCCGATTTGGCGATGATTCGAGAATGTTTCGAAAAAACCATCAAAGCCTCAAAAGTATTGAACAGCGATGTCGAATTTAGAGAGGAACTCGAAACCGCACTTTCTAGATTGCATCCCTACCAAATAGGAAAAAAAGGAAATTTGCAGGAATGGTATTTTGATTGGGAGGATAAAGATCCTTATCACCGTCATCAATCGCATTTGTTCGGACTTTTTCCAGGGGATCATATCACGCCATTGAAAACCCCGGAATTGGCTAATGCCTCCAGACAAACATTGGAGATAAAAGGCGATGATACCACGGGTTGGTCAAAAGGATGGCGCATTAATCTTTGGGCAAGACTTTGGGATGGCAATCGCGCATATAAAATGTTTCGTGAACTGCTGCGTTATGTCGATCCTGACGGAAAGAAAGCAGAAACTCCAAGACGAGGCGGAGGAACATATCCTAACTTATTCGATGCACATCCGCCATTTCAGATTGATGGAAATTTTGGAGGAGCGGCAGCAGTTGCTGAAATGTTGGTTCAGTCCAACGAAAATGAAATTTTATTACTACCTGCGTTGCCCGATGCCTGGGAAAGCGGTTCCGTAAAAGGAATTTGCGCCAGGGGTGGGTTTGAAATTGCTATGGAATGGAATGCCAAGATGCTTAAAAAAGTGAGCGTTTTTTCTAAAAAAGGAGGGGGGACCACGCTTGTTTTTGGCAATAGTAAAAAAGCAATTACTTTGAAAAAAGGACAAAAATTAGAAATTATTTGGCAATGATTTTTTAGGTTCAATTGTCTTTGACTTAGCCAAAGTTTTTTAAAAGTTAGGTTTTTTGGGTAAAGCTAAAAGAAGTGAAGAAATTCAAGGTTTAAAAACATACCCCTCGTATGAGGTGGGATAACCTCGTTGTTTTTAACGAGAAATATAAAAAAACCTGTTGCGAATCATTAGGGTCGGGCAGATGATGCCAGGGATTTAAATTTTTAAAATAAAGAAGAATCCCGCCTGGCCATTTAGAACTGATGCTGGGGCAACTTTAACAAAAGGGGAAAATATATGATCGAAAAATAAATTTATTTGGGATTCATTTTTTGGTAATCAACAATTGGAGCACCAAAAATCACCTGATTAATATGATATTAAAATGAAAAAAATAAGCATTGTTCTAATTATTTCCAGTTTTTTAATTGGATGCCAAACCAAACCACTGTCAGTTGATTCAAATTTAACGACTTTTTGTAATCCTGTAAATTTAAGTTACAGGTTCTCCCTGGATGAGCCTTCAAGGAGGGAAGCTGCTGACCCCACTATTGTCCTGTTTAAAGACACCTATTTTCTGTTTGCATCAAAATCCGGTGGGTATTGGCATTCGAAGGATTTAACCAACTGGGCGTTTATTGAAACCACAGAAATCCCGACAGAAGAATATGCTCCTACGGCAATTGCCATAGAGGACACCTTGTATTTTCTGGCTTCATCAAACGATCTGAGTACCATTTACAAATCTGCCGATCCGCTTACTGGGAAATGGAGTGTTGCCCTGGAAAAATTGGAAAAACCTGTTTGGGACCCTGCTTTTTTCCTGGATGACGATAACCGGTTATACCTGTACTGGGGGTGCTCAGATGTGAATCCCATTTATGGAGTTGAATTGGATTTCAGGAATAATTTCTCATCTATCGGGGAGCAAAAGGAATTGATTTATCCCAATCCAAATCAGCATGGATGGGAAGTGCCAGGGGATCAGAATACCTTGACCAAACAAAGCCCGTGGCTGGAAGGTGCGTGGATGAATAAAAACCAGGGCAAATACTATTTACAATATTCCGGTCCTGGTACCGAATATAAAAGCTATGCCGATGGAGTTTATACCTCTGAAAATCCACTTGGACCTTTCAGTGTACAGCCACACAACCCATATGCATACAAACCTGAAGGTTTTGCCGCAGGTGCCGGCCATGGAAGTACTTTTGCCGATAAATACGGAAACTTCTGGCACATAGGGACAATTAGCATTTCGCAAAAACATATGTTTGAGCGTAGACTGGGATTGTATCCTGCTTTCTTCGATGAACAAGGCTCCCTTTATTGCCTGACCAAATATGGTGATTACCCGTTGGTTATGCCCCAAAAGAAAATAGCTGATTTCGAGGAAATTTTCCCCCGCTGGATGCTCCTCTCTTATAAAAAGCCTGTTAAAGTGTCCTCAGCTATTGACTCCCTTCCTGCCAAACAAATGACAGATGAAAACATTCGGACTTATTGGGCAGCAAAAAGTGGGGATTCCTCTGAATATGCAATCATGGATTTGGGAGAAGAATATGATGTTGCTGCAATTCAGTTGAATTTTGCAGAACACAATACAGCGGTATTTGGGAGACAAAAAGATTTGTTCCACAGATATACCCTTGAATATTCCAATGACCAAACCAATTGGACATTATTGATTGATAAGTCACATGACACCACCGACAATCCGCACAATTACATTCAACTTCCCAAAAAGGTATCTTGCAGATATATAAAAATAAACAATCAGGAAGTACCTGGGGGGAATTTGGCTATTAGCGGATTCAGAGTCTTTGGCAAAGGAAAAGGAGATGCACCTGAAAAGGTCTGCAAGTTTGAGGTAAAGAGAAATCCTACCGATAAAAGAAGCGTACATCTCAGCTGGGAAAAAATTAATAATGCAACCGGATACAATATCAGCTATGGGATTGACAAGAATCGCTTGCATCAAAACTATATCGTATATCAGGATACAACACTTGAAATAAACAGTCTGGATGCCAATCAGAATCATTATTTTTTAATTGAATCGTTTAATGAAAACGGGAGAACATCTGGAGAAATAATATTAAGTGCAGAATAGAGCTGTCAGTACATTCTTAAATTTCACAAGCCCTGGCATTATTTTTAAATTAAGATTTAAAGGAACTGTTAAAGGCAGCCTTATTAGCAACTCCAAAAACTGTGGGTCAGTTTCTGGGTCACTTTTGCGGATTCAGGATTTTTAAAACCAAAATGCCATATACTGGAATTTACTGATGCGCCGGAGCGTGTTTCAAATTCAAAAAACACCAAAACATCAATTGTAAGGCTTGTAAGCAGGAGGGTTTTTCAGCACCTACTTATTGCAAAGATCAGGGCCGTAGAGATTTGTCGTAAACTGGAAAACAGATAAAGGGAGCACAGATCTTTATCAAGAAACAATAAAATTTGCGACAGAGAAATACTTGGAAAAGGAATAAAAGGTTCCAACGGGAAGCCAAAATCTCCCGTTTCCTCAAGAACACATTAATTTCACTACTCAAAATTATTTCTGATAGTCCCCTCCAAAACACCTTGAGGCACAAAAAATTATTAAGTCCCGAGCCATTTACCACTGAGATATTTTCAAAAAGAGGCATAATAATATCCAAAAGTTATGAAAGCCTGATATTTATCACTTAAAATGATTGCTAATTGACCTAATTTAATTCTCTGATTTAGGAAGCCTTTATGAACCGTGGGTCGGAGCTTGGTCGACAGAAATTCGGTAATTTAATTTATTCAGAAACTAACTTTGGAAGCAAGACGCTCAGCATTCCCATTTAGTATTCATGATTTCATGAAATTTAAATCATAATAAACAGTATTCTAATTTTGGGTATTAACATTAAAATAAAGAAAAGATGAAACTTAAAAATCCAGTGGTTTGGTTCGAAATTTATGTTGACGAGCTAAACCGGGCAAAGAAATTCTATGAACAGGTGCTTGAGCTAGAATTGAGTGAATTACCCTCTCCAGATGACATGGAAGATGACATGAAGATGCTGACTTTTCCAATGGAAATGGATCAGGATGGCGCAGGTGGAGCATTAGTTAAAATGAAAGGATTTGAACCAGGAGGGAACTCTACGATAGTCTATTTCAGAAGCGAAGATTGTGCCGTGGAGGAAGGGAAAATAAAAGGTGCTGGAGGGAAAGTTGTCAAATCAAAACAATCTATTGGCGAATATGGATTTATAGTCTTAGGATCTGACACAGAGGGAAATATCTTTGGCGTACATTCCCAAAAGTAAAGGAATTCGGGGTG
>JBGSWA010000478.1:0-2380 GCA_041752645.1 Gillisia sp.
AATACGGACCCGCCAGAACAGCTGTTTTTACAGATGCGTTAAAATGCTCTCAGCAGGAGCTTTTTAAAAAACAGATAAGAACTTCAGAAGATGCTCATATCAAACCCGATGAGTCTGTTACAGATGTTGTTTTCGTGATACATGGTATTCGTGATACAGGTTACTGGACACAGAAAGTAGCAAGAAGGGTGAAGGCTGCCGGCGACAAGGCAGGCAAAAAATTTGCCACAGAGACATCCACCTATGGATATTTTCCAATGCTCTCTTTCTTAATACCTTTTTTCAGAAGAGAAAAAGTAGAATGGCTGATGGATCAATATACCGAAAATCTTGCTTTATACCCGAATGCAAAATTCTCTTTTATGGGGCATAGCAATGGTACTTACCTCCTTGCAAAAGCTTTGAAAGAATATCCAGCCTGCACTTTCAAAAATGTTGTTTTTGCCGGAAGCGTTGTGCAGTCAAAGTTCAATTGGAGCGAAATGATCAGGCAAAAAAGGATTTGCAGTTTTTACAATTTTGTTGCCTCTTCTGATTGGGTAGTGGCCATCTTTCCCAAAACCTTCCAGGTACTACCCATTCAAGATCTGGGCAGCGGCGGTTTTGACGGCTTTATGAATGTAGAAATCCACAACCAGCTAAAGTTTGTAAAAGGCGGGCATGGTGCAGCTACAGAAGAAAAATACTGGGATGAGATCGCAACCCTTATTGTGCATGGAAATACTTCAGATTCAATAAACAATCTATTCGTAACAGAAAGATCGTCCTTTATGAGAGTGCTGGGTGCCGCTGCCCCGCTACCTTTTTTTGTAATTATTGCATTGGTCTTTCTGATTGGATGGACCGTATATCATGTTCCGAATCTCTTATCCACAGGATCGCTCCTCCATCCACCAGATGAAGTATCTTTTAAACACATAAGCTCACAATACATTTTCTTAACATTTTACCTGTATTGTATTTGGAAAGCGATTACTAAGTTATAACTGGATGAAGGGGCATTGATGGTATTTGGTGCCTGGTTGATAATCTGCAAACAGTAAATGGCATGACCGATTTGGAAGGATGTGTAAGCAGTAAATTTTTATTTAAAGGATAACAGAAATTTTTATGCCTGATAATATTCAACAAGATGCAGAGGCTTTGTTAAAGGAAAAGTTAGCCTTTGATACGTATCAGAAATATTACCATACCAAGTCAATGCATTTTTTTTGGCTGTCTGTATGTGCGGTTTTATTCATCATTATTTTACTTTTAGCAAACGTTAGGTTTAAAGAAATGCTTTCAGCGTTTCAACTTTTCTTTATCCTGCTTTCTTTATTAATCCAAAGCATTGGTATTATACTGCACCTGAAATTTTGGGAAGCAGCTGCCGACCCTGTAAATGAACTTTCAAAAAATGAGTACCTGTTCACATCTGCCCGATCGAAAACTTTGAGGGAAAGGATAGAAAAAAAAAGCAAGGTTGTACAAAATAACAATATCTTTTTCTGGTTGGGTATGACAATGTTACTATTGAGTTTTTTACTTTGGATTTTACCGGGGTGTGGGGAAGACACTGGAAGTAACAATTCAACACTGCAGCAAAATGACGGTAAAATAGTAATTGATATTTTGCAGATCAATGATGTGTATGAAATAGCGGCACTTGATAGTGGCCGTATCGGAGGAATGCCAAGAATAGCTACATTAAAGAATCAATTTCTGGAACGCAATAAAAATACTGTGCTATTAATGGCAGGAGACTTTATTAGCCCTTCTATTTTTAACTCGGTTATTTTTGAGAATGAAAAAGTAGACGGAAAGCAAATGATTAATGCAATGAATGTTGCCGGGGTAGACCTTGCAGTGTTTGGCAATCATGAATTTGATGTACCGTTTCAAACGCTTCAAAAACGTATTAATGAAAGTTCATTCCAATGGGTTGCTTCAAATTTATCAGGTGATACAAGACAAGTAGGAACTACCGGGCCACTCATAAAAAATAATTCTGCCATCCCGGCTACCTGGAAAAAAACTTTCATTGATGATGACGGCACATCATTTAATATTGGATTTTTCGGTATAACTACAAACGATAATAAAGGGGATATGGAATATATCTCTTTTGATTCCTCAATGTTGATTGCGGCACAAAAAGCATATCAATCCCTTGCACCTACTTGCAATGCAGTTATTGCCGTTACCCATCAGGATTTAAAAGACGACATTTTACTGGCCACTACAATACCATCGCTTACCGCTATTGTTGGAGGACATGAACATGATATGCAGTTCGAAAAAATTGGTAGCGTCCCAATTACAAAAGCACATGCCAATGCCAAAAGTGCTTTTCATTTACAAATATGTTACAATCAAAATGCGAATCCTAAAATTTCGG
>JBGSWA010000479.1:0-12857 GCA_041752645.1 Gillisia sp.
ATTTTGGAAAGCCAAAAAGAGGAAGTCAAATTGAAGAATTTTTTGGTAAACCTAAAAACGATAAAACTTATATAGGTGGTTTGAAAAATCTGAAAAATACAGTTTCAGGCCATAGCTATTTTACTACCTGGCCTGTGGACAGCCTCATCAGTATTCGTCAGCAACTCCATAAAAAACTAAATGAAAACAAGGTCGATTACTGGCAAAGCGAATTCTGCATTCTGGAGAAAAATGATGATATAGGAGGTGGTGGTAAAAGGGATTTGGGCATGGGTACCGCCTTATATGTGGCTCGCGTAATTCACGCCGATTTGACCCTGGCCAATGCCAAATCCTGGCAATGGTGGACAGCAATTACAAATGCAGACTTTAAAGATGGTTTGATTTATTTAGATACTGGTGTTGAAGGAGACTTGTACAACTTGGACTCCCTTAAATATGATGGAGAATTTCATGATTCCAAACTGCTCTGGGCATTGGGAAATTATTCGAGGTTTATAAGGCCTGGGATGGTTAGGGTACATGTACAATTGAATAATAACTTATCCACTAGGGAACAGTATGATGATTTGATGGTTTCAGCCTATAAAGATCCTGAGAACAATAAGGTAGTGATGGTGGCCATCAATTACAGCGATAAAGTTAAGGCAATAACATTGGATGAAAATCAAGTGTTATTCGAAAATTTCTATGAAACATCAAATGATAAAAATCTTGCATCGAAACAGCTTACAGGAAATCAACTGGATATCAAACCCAAAAGTATTGTAACCATAACAGGAAAACTTATCAATCCTTAAAATATAAAGATTAGAACATGGAAAACACGAAATTCAACTTCACCTATTTACTTTTTTTAGCTCTGGTTTCCGCTATGGGTGGTTTTCTGTTTGGTTACGACTGGGTGGTTATAGGAGGTGCCAAGCCGTTTTATGAACTATATTTTGAAATAAACAACCTTCCTTCCCTTCAGGGCTGGGCAATGAGCAGCGCACTGATTGGTTGTATCCTGGGGGCGGTACTTTCCGGTTTTGTGGCCGATAAGTATGGTAGAAAAATCCCTTTGATTTTTGCTGCTGCGCTATTTACACTTTCGGCATTTGGCACCGGGTACGCAGAAAATTTCACTCCTTTTATCATTTACAGATTAATCGGCGGGCTGGGAATAGGCCTTGCATCTACCTTGTCACCCATGTATATCGCCGAAATTGCCCCGGCAAAATACAGGGGGCAATTTGTAGCGATCAACCAGTTGACTATTGTAGTTGGAATACTTGCTGCTCAAATTGCCAATTATCTTATTGCTGAACCCATACCTGAAAGTCTTTCGTCGGCCGGAATTCTGGAATCCTGGAATGGCCAATTAGGCTGGCGTTATATGTTCTGGGCAGAGTTAATTCCTGCGGGTGCTTTCTTTTTGCTCATGTTTTTGGTGCCTAAAAGTCCGCGTTTCCTGGTTAAAATAAATGAGGATACCAAGGCACAAAATGTACTGGAAAAAATTGGAGGGCTGGATTATGCTATACATGAACTGAGTAATATCCAGCAGACTTTAAAGGAAAGCAGCAAGAAGAAAATAAATTTTTCCGATTTCAATAATCCCCGAATCAAACCAATTATGATCATTGGGATAGTATTGGCCGTTTTTCAACAGTGGTGCGGGATCAACATCATATTCAATTATGCCGAAGAGATTTTTACCGCAGCCGGTTATAGTGTAGGCGATATGTTATTTAATATCGTGATTACCGGAAGCGTGAACCTGGTATTTACCTTTGTGGCGATGCGCACGGTAGATAGCTGGGGCCGCAGGAAACTGATGCTTTTGGGGTCTATTGGCCTGGCAGTGGTTTACGCCATTCTTGGGGGTGCTTATTATTTCCAGTTTACCGGATGGCCAGTATTACTCCTGGTAATTATCGCCATTGGGATTTATGCCATGTCACTAGCGCCAATTACCTGGGTGGTATTATCTGAAATTTTCCCTAACCGTCTTCGGGGGATGGCCATGTCGATCGCTACCTTTTCACTTTGGGTAGCTTCCTTCATCCTAACTTTTACTTTTCCAATTCTTAATAACGCATTGGGTGCCTCTGGTACCTTTTGGGTGTATAGTGGGATTTGTGTTTTAGGTTTCTTATTCATTAAAAAGAAATTACCAGAGACCAAAGGTAAAAGTCTGGAAGAGATAGAAGTGGAACTAACCGGTGAAAAATTGGTCATTACTGAACAGGAATCAATGCAGGAAGCAAAACTATAAATAATGAAGTTGAAATGCCAATATCTCTTTTTATTAACCATAGGCTTGCTATTTCTTAGTACTCCCAATTTTACATATGGCCAGGAAAATACGGGTTCAGAAAATTATTTGGATTCGATTAAGGCAGAACTTCAAAAACCCTGGCCAAATAACAGGACGATAAATTTGGTTTTTCATGGACATTCCGTGCCGACTGGTTACAGGACAATGGGAATCGTTAAGCCATTGGAATCTTATCCCCATGAAACCCTAAAACTGATCAAGGAAGACTATCCTTATGCTGTGCTAAATGTTATTACCACTTCCATAGGCGGTGAACAGGCCGAACAAGCTGCGAAGCGATTTAAGGAGGAGGTTTTAATTTATCGTCCGGATGTGCTTTTTATAGATTATGCTTTAAATGACAGAAGTATTGGACTGGAACGTGCCAAAAAGGCCTGGGAACAAATGGTAGAGGAAGCGCTTGAAGAAAATATAAAAGTCATTCTACTAACGCCTACTCCAGATTTTCGGGAGAATATTTTATCGCCAGATGCTGAATTAGCCAAACACAGCCAACAGATTCACAAACTTGCCGAAAAATATGAGGTAGGACTGGTAGATAGTTATGCGGCTTTTAAAGAATTGTCCAAAAATGAACCCCTTGCAAAGTACATGGCGCAAAATAACCATATCAATGATAAGGGACACGAAATTGTAGCTAAAGCCATCTATGCTTATTTTAAAAAACAGAATTAACAGGTCAAAACCAATAGACCTAACAGGTTTTTAAAACCTGTTAGGTCTAGGCGCTATTTAAAAATAATATTGAACAAATTCTATAATCGATAATGATTTCATATAAAAGTTATATAAAAACCGTAGTGGTAATATTCGGCTTCATTATCGTTTATTCCTGTGAACAGGAAAAATCCCCGGTAATGGATTTATCGGGAACATGGCAGTTTCAAATGGATTCATTGGATGCAGGTGAGCAGGAGGAATGGTACGCTACAAAACTCAATGATACCATACAGCTTCCCGGTTCTATGGCTGAAAATGGCAAAGGCAACGACATTACTTTAGATACGTATTGGATGGGTAATATGTGGAATGACAGCCTGTGGTACAAAAGTCCGAAATATGCTGAATATCGCCAGCCGGGAAACATAAAGGTTTCCTTCTGGTTAAGTCCCGAAAAAGTATATTACGGCCCGGCCTGGTATCAGAAAGAGATCAACATTCCTGAAGACTGGAAAAATAAGAACATTTTTCTGGAATTGGAACGTCCCCACTGGGAATCCAGCTTATGGTTAGATGGGAAAAAGGTGAATTCAAAAAACAGCCTTGGCACAGCCCATATATATGATCTGGCTGAATTTTTGACGCCGGGAAAACATAGCATTAGCCTGCGTATTGATAACCGCATCAAGGATATTGACGTTGGTCGGGATGCCCATAGCATTTCCGACAATACACAAACGAACTGGAACGGAATCGTTGGGGATATACAACTGGTCGCAAAACCGCAGGTTTATATAGATTTGGTTAAAATTAATCCTGATGTTGAAGGTAAAGAGGTAGAGGTAAAAATTCAGTTAAAAAATACTACCGGCTCACCTCAGGAAATAAGCTTAACTCTGGATGCCAAAGGTGCCGAAGAACTACCATCAAAAGCAGAAAAGTTTCAAATTGATGCAGATAGAGAAATTACCATGCGCTATTCCATGGGAAAAAATCCGGCTTTATGGGATGAGTTTAACCCAAATGTTTACCAGATGAAGCTTGTGTTAAAGTCTGAAAATAGTGAAGATAGCAAAAATGTCGCTTTCGGAATGCGCGAGTTTAAAGCGGATGGAAAACAATTTGCAATAAATGGCCGACCTGTATTTTTAAGGGGAACCCTTGAATGTGCAATTTTTCCATTGACCGGATATCCACCAACTGAAGTTGAAGAATGGAAAAGAATTTTCAATGTAATTAAAGATCACGGTTTAAATCATATGCGTTTTCATTCTTGGTGTCCGCCGGAAGCAGCTTTCATTGCAGCAGATAAAACGGGAATATATCTCCAGGTGGAAGCCTCAGCTTGGGCCACCATTGGAGATGGTGAACCTATTGATGAATGGTTGTATAAAGAAGCACAGGATATACTTGATGCCTATGGCAATCACCCCAGTTTTGTAATGATGGCCTATGGAAACGAACCTCATGGCGATCATCACAAAAAATATCTTCAAAAGTTTGTTGATCATTTTAAAGAAAGAGAGAAAACAAAAGTTTTTACAGCAGGTGCCGGCTGGCCATTTATGGAAAGCGCAGATTATTTTAATAGTCCCGCCCCACGAATTCAGCATTGGGCTGAAGGACTAAAAAGCATCATCAATAGCAAGCAACCGCAAACGGTTTTCGATTATGATGAAATTGTTGAAAATACATCTATGCCCCTCGTGGCACATGAAATTGGACAATGGTGCGTATATCCGAATTTTAAGGGAATGTCCAAATATACAGGGGTTTTAAAACCCAAAAATTTTGAAATTTTCCAAAAGACTTTGGAAGAAAATCACATGGGCCAACTGGCCGATAGTCTGTTGCTCGCTTCAGGAAAACTGCAGGCACTGTGTTATAAAGCAGATATTGAAGCCGCCTTAAGGACAAAGAATTTCGCTGGGTTTCAATTATTGGACCTGCATGATTTTCCTGGTCAGGGAACCGCTCTGGTAGGAGTGTTGGACGCTTTTTGGGGAGAGAAAGGATATATTTCTCCTGTAGAATATAGTGCGTTTAGTGGGGAAACCGTTCCACTTGCCAGAATGGAAAAAAGGATATTTTTAAATTCCGATACGCTAAAAGCTTCAGTAGAAATTGCCCATTATGGTGAAAAAGCGTTTAAAGGAGTTGTTCCCAAATGGAAAATTGAAAAAGCTGACGGAAGCATATTCACAAAAGGCGAATTTAGCAAAAAAGATGTCGAAATTGGAAATGGGATTCCACTCGGTGACGTTGCGATTCCTTTAAATAAAATTGAAAAGGCAGAACAGTTGACATTAAGTGTCACCGTAGAAGATCACACCAACACTTGGGATGTTTGGGTATATCCCGAAGAAAAAAAGACGATTTCTAATGAAGGGACTATTCGGGTAGTTGAAAAATTGAACGCATCTACGATAGATTACCTCAAAAAGGGGGGTAAAGTACTTCTAAATATAACTAAAGACGATGTTAAATCAGGTAAAGGGGGCGATATAGGTGTAGGCTTTTCCAGCATTTTCTGGAATACCTCGTGGACAAACGGACAGAAGCCAAACACCCTTGGCATATTGTGTAATCCGGAGCATCCGGCATTCAATGCTTTTCCAACTGAATACCATTCCAACTGGCAATGGTGGGATGCCATGAGCAACAGTAACGCTATAGTTTTGGATCAATTTAGCCCCAATTTAAAACCGATTGTGCGGATTGTTGATGATTGGTTTGAAAATCGTAGGACCGCGCTAATTTTCGAAGTCAAAATAGGGGAAGGCAAATTGCTGATTTCAGGGGTCGATTTGCACACAAATTTATCCGAACGACTTGAAGCCCAACAATTGCTATATAGTTTAAAAAATTATATGGCGGGTGATCAGTTTGATCCTAAAGTAAAAATAGCAATTGAAGACATTCAGTCATTATTCAACAACGGATAATGCAAAGATATTAATCAACTGTAATTAAAAGCAGAGTAAAAGAATTATAAATATGAGAATCGTTAAAGCTTGGAAAGAGAAAGTCATCATCCCTACCTATGAGGTTGGGGAACCTGAAAAATATCCTGTTTTTTTAGAAAAACGGGTTTATCAGGCCAGTAGCGGATCGGTATATCCACATCCTGTCATAGAGCATATTAGTGACATTAAAGTGGATAAAGAATGGGACGTGATATTTATTGAGAACGATTATATCAAAATAATGGTGCTGCCAGCCCTTGGAGGCAGGATTCAGATGGCATATGATAAAATACGGGAACGTCATTTTGTGTATTATAATCATGTGATAAAACCCGCGCTTGTTGGATTAACAGGACCGTGGATTTCTGGCGGAATAGAATTCAACTGGCCACAACATCATAGACCGAGTACCTATGATCCGGTAGACAGTACTATTGAAGAAAATGAAGATGGTAGTATAACCGTATGGGTAAGTGAAGTGGAACGGATGTTCCGAACTAAAGGGATGGCAGGTTTTACGCTACATCCTGATAAAGCCTATCTGGAGATTAAAGCTCAGTTGTATAACCGAACACCTCATCCTCAAACTTTTCTTTGGTGGGCGAACCCGGCAGTTGCTGTAAATGATCATTATCAGTCTGTTTTTCCACCAGATGTACATGCGGTTTTTGACCATGGAAAAAGGGATGTTTCAGAATTTCCTATCGCCAAGGGTGAATATTACAAAGTAGATTATTCCCCTGGCACCGATATTTCCCGGTATAAAAATATTCCAGTTCCCACCTCTTATATGGCGATTACCTCAGAATACGATTTCGTTGGAGGATTTGAAAATGACACGAAAGGCGGATTACTCCATGTGGCAGATCACCATGTGTCACCCGGAAAAAAGCAATGGACCTGGGGGAACGGGGATTTTGGCCAGGCCTGGGACCGTAATTTGACAGATGAGGATGGGCCATATATCGAATTGATGTGTGGTGTATATACAGATAATCAGCCAGATTTTGCCTGGATGCAACCCTATGAGGAAAAGAGCTTTAAGCAGTATTTCATGCCTTATTACAATGTAGGAATGGTGAAAAATGCCAATAAAAATGTGCTTTTAAACCTTGAAATGGAAGGAGAAAAAGCGGTTCTAAAAGTGCATGTTACCGGAATTTATAAAAATAGTATTGTCATTCTGGAATCGGAAAACAAAAGGTTCTTTGAAAAGACGCTGGATTTAAGTCCTGAAGGCGTTTTTGAGGAGCATATTGAAGTTGAAAATACTCCTTATAAAGACCTAACGGCGAAAGTATATGATTCCGAAGGGAAACTTTTAATTTCCTGGTCACCGAAAAGAAATGCTCATGAAGAAATTCCTGAACCCGCAAAGGCTGCAAAACAACCTAATGATATTGATAGTGTTGAACAGCTTTATTTACGAGGCTTGCATTTGGAACAATATAGGCACGCCACATATGACCCTACTGCTTATTACCTGGAAGCCCTTTCCCGTGAGCCAAAAGACGTTCGCAATAATAATGCGATGGGTTTATGGCTGCTACGGAAAGGTAAATTTGAAGAAGCGCTGGAATATTTCAATACGGCTATTGACACGCTTACGCAGCATAATCCCAATCCTTATGACGGGGAACCATTTTTTAATAAAGGGGTAACTTTAAAATTTCTGGGAAAAAATATGGAGGCTTATGATGCATTCTTTAAAGCATGCTGGAATGGCGCCTGGCAGGATGCTGGCTATTTCAACCTAGCGCAAATAGACTGTGCTGGCGGAAATTTTGGAAAAGCCCTTGAACTGGTCGATAAATCCCTGATTAGAAATTGGCATAATCATAAAGCAAGACACCTGAAAATCGTTCTGCTTAGAAAATTGAACAGGACCGATGAAACGAAAAAATTGATCTTGGAATCACTACAAATCGATAAATTCAACTTTGGTGCTTTATATGAAAAATATGTAATAAGTCAGAAATCTCAGGACCTTAAGAATTTTAAAAATCTGCTAAGGGACAACGCGCACAATTATATTGAATTCGCCATAGATTACGCTCAGGCTGGTTTTTATAAGGAAGCTATAGACCTATTGCGGATTATTGCCGAAAACCGAACTGAAGTATATCCAATGATAGCCTATTTTATGGGTTATTTTTATCAAAAGTCAAATAAGAATACTGAAGCGAAAGAATGGTTTAAGAAAGCACAGACGATGCCTTCAGATTATTGCTTTCCAAACCGTTTGGAAGAAGTGGTCGCTTTGCAGGCAGCCTTGGGCACCAATCCTAAAGATTCCGCTGCAGCCTATTATCTCGGTAATTTTTGGTATGCGGCCAGGCAATATGAAAATGCACAGGAATGTTGGGAAACCTCGATAAAATATGATGGGGTTAATGCCATTTGTCATAGGAATTTAGCACTTCTTTACTATAATAAGACCAAACAGAAAAGCCTGGCCAAAGAACATTTGGAAAATGCGATAAAGTTGGATAACAAGGAAGCCAGATTATTGATGGAGCTGGATCAGCTTTATAAAAAGATAAATATTCCGGTTGAAAAAAGACTTGAATTGCTTGAAAAGAATCAGGATCTCACTGAATCCCGGGACGATCTTTACCTGGAAAGAATAGCGCTTTATAATCATAAAGGGAATTTTAAGAAAGCCTTGGGCTTGCTTGCAAACAGGCAATTCCATCCGTGGGAAGGAGGAGAAGGCAAAGTGCCTTTTCAACACATCACCATTCTTGTCGAACTGTCCAAAAGATATCTTGAAAACAGCGATTATGAATCGGCAATAAATCACTTGAAAGCTGCACGGGAATATCCACATAATCTTGGAGAAGGTAAACTTTTCGGAGCCCAGGAAAATGATATTTTCTACTGGTTGGGCTGTACCTATGACAGATTGAACAATGAGAAGTTGGCCAAACTAAACTGGGAAAAAGCCTCAGAAGGTCTAAGTGATCCCAGTCCGGCTATTTTTTATAACGATCAGCAGCCCGATAAGATCTTTTATCAGGGTCTCGCTCTAATTAAATTAGGAAAGGACAAGGAGGCGGAAAAACGTTTTAATAATCTAGTAAAATACGGTAAGGAGCATATGAATGATGATGTAAAACTCGATTATTTTGCTATTTCACTACCTGATCTTTTGATCTGGGAAGAAGATTTGAACGTTCGTAATAAAATTCATTGTAATTATTTAATAGGCTTAGGTGAATTGGGTCTTCAGAATAAGGACGCCTCACGTGCCGCTTTTGAACAAGTATTAGAAAAAGACCTATACCACTTACCGGCTCAATTACATTTAAAAATGGCTACCGAAACGGTGGAAAAATAGTTGACATATGAAAAGTTACTCTCAGGAAATAAAATGTTTAATTATAGGTTGTCTGTTGTTGTTTTTGCCGAATTTGGGATTAGGGCAGGACCGCCCAAATATCCTTTGGCTAACTTTTGAAGATACCTCACCTCAGTTCATAGGTTGTTACGGTAATATTCATGCTGAAACTCCAGTAATGGATAAATTGGCAGAACAAGGAATAAGGTTTACAAGTGCTTTCTCTAAAGGTACCGTATGTTCCCCTAGCAGAAGTGCTATTATTACCGGTGTACCCACTTATAAATTGGGTAGCGGTAATCACCGGAGCAGCTTTCCTATACCGGATTTTATCAAGGGTTTTCCTGAATATTTGAAAAATGCCGGTTATTTTGTAACCAATAATAGCAAAACAGATTACAATATTGCCGGTATGCGGGAATTTGTTTCTGAAACCTGGAATGAGAGTTCTGATAAAGCGGGTTGGTGGGATCGTAAACCCGGTCAGCCATTTTTTTCAGTTTTTAATATTCCGGATTCCCATCAGTCAAGGACCATGAGTATGTCCTATGAATGGTATGAGAAAAATGTATTGAAATATTTGGAACCTGAACAAATGCCTAATCAAAATGAAGATCGGGAAATAGCACAGGATAAAAGATTGAAAGTGCCACTTCAAAAGGAGTTTTCAGGCTTGCATGAGAAAAAAGTAATTCCGGATAGCGCATTTGTGATGCCACCCATATATCGCGATAGCGATGCCATGCGAAAACAAATGGCAAGGGTGTATAACTCAATTAAACTCACCGATTTAAAGATGGGAGATATCCTCCAGCGGTTAAAAGATGAAGGTTTACTGGAGGAAACTATCGTATTCATTTTTGCCGATCATGGAGAAGGAATGCCGCGGGCGAAAACCAACGGGATAGGCTTGGGATATAGGGTGCCATTTATAATTTGGTTTCCCGAGAAATACAAGCATTTATCACCATGGGGTGCAGGCGGCATAGTGACCGATGAACTCATAGATTTCGAAGACCTGGCTCCCACTATTTTAAGCCTTGCCGGTTGTGCAATTCCGGAATATATGAATGGAAGACCATTGATTGAGGAAAGTCGTAAAGAACCGCCGGAATATACCCTTTTGTCATCAGATAGGGCGGACAATGGATTGGATATGGTAAGGACCATTACAGATGGGCAGTATGTTTATTCCCGAAACTTTATGCCGTTCATTCCTGAATTGAAGTATATCCGATATGTTGAAATTGGGGAAATCACCCAACAAATGAGAAAGGACTATCAAAATGGGAAATTAAATGAAACGCAAAGCAAAATGTTCGAGAAGCGTCCTGTTGAAGTTCTGTATGATTTAAAATCCGATTCCTGGGAAACCGAAAACCTGGCCGGGAAAGAAGAATTTGAGGATATATTTCTGGAAATGAGGGATAGACTGGAAACACAAATCCTTAAGGAGCGGGATGTCCATTTTGTACCTGAATATGAGCTGGGCGAAATATCTAAATTAGGTACTCCTTATGAATTTAGGTTGGATGAGCAAAAATATCCATTAATAGATATTTATAAAACAGCCAATCTGGTGGGTAAAGATGATAGTGAAAACCTTTTTAAAAGTCTTAAGAGCCAGAATAGGTTTATAAGATACTGGGCTTCCCTGGGTTTATATTCTATGAAATCAAAATTGAATAATTCACAGTTAGAAAAAATTAAGGATGGACTTCTCGATGAATATCCTCCGGTCCAAATTAATCTTGCCGCCCTTCTTTACACTGAAAATCAGGATAAGGAAGCAGAAGATGTTTTAAAGGGGTTTATTTCAAGCCCCAATGAGCATTTAGCTTTAAGTGCCATCAATTACACGTTGTACTTTGATAATCGTTCAGCGTTTATAACGGCAGTCAAAGAAGTCTATGCTTCAGAAATTGGATATAAAGTGAAAGCAGCTGCCTTGGATTTTTTGGATCTGGAAGGATTGGTCCCGGGCGATAAACAAAATTAAATGGCTCATGGTTATATGTTCAATTTCCTGATCCGGGGTTAGATAGAGAACTTCGGGATTTGAATCTGAAAACCGATTCAGAGATATAAGACGAAGTTATTGAAAACACTCAAAATGCTTAATAGAATTTTTTAAAAACATTGAATACTAAAATGCTTCAAATAAAATTAAAATTCCAGAATATGATAAAATTAAAACTTTCAATGTTCTTTATTATCACGTGTTGTTTGTTCCTAATTGGCTGTGCGCAGGATTTCGGAAGCTCTATTTCGCTTGACGGGGAATGGAATGTAAAATTGGATTCTTTAAATAAAGGAATATCAGAAAAATGGCAAAATAACGACCTGGAAGGAAGAACAATTTCATTACCCGGTACTTTGGATGATGCCGGCATTGGCAAGCCAAGTTCTTTAGAGCCTGCTTTAAATAATTATGTTTTATCACACTTAAACAGGAAACATGAATATTATGGGAAGGCCTGGTATCAAAGAGAAGTAGATATTCCTAAAAACTGGTCTAATAAGCAAATAAGCCTCAAGCTGGAACGGGTGCTTTGGGAATCAAAGGTTTACATAGATGGTCAATTGGCCGGTGCAAGGGAAAGTCTAATTGGTAGCCACGATTATGATCTTACTGAAATGTTAAGTCCGGGGAAACATAGGTTGACCATCATGATCGATAATTCCAATAAGTATCCCTTTATCAATGTTATTGGCGATCGCTATCCAGTTCCTGCAGATAAGGAAATGGCGCATGCCTATACCAACCATACCCAGATTAAATGGAATGGGATTTTAGGAGATATGACTTTAAATGCTACCTCTAAAAATGCTTCTGAAAACCTTCAAATTTATCCTGATCTTGAGAATAATGCTATCAACGTTGTTTTTCAACAAGCGAATGCACAGGGTAAAAAATTGACCGTTGAAGTTTTAAATACTGAAGGTGAGATGGTCATATCCGAAGAAATAAAAAACCCACTTATTGAAGGGAATTATATCAATTTTTCGATAAACAGACCGGAAGAGCTTCAATATTGGGACGAATTCAATCCCAAAGTTTATCTAGCAAGGATTATTAGTCAAAATGATACTATTACTACCAATTTTGGATACAGAAAGATAAGCCACGAGGATGGAATCTTAAAATTGAACGGAAACCGTATTTTCCTAAGGGGAAATCTGGAATGCGTCATTTTTCCGCTTACTGGTTATCCGCCCATGGAACGTGAAGGTTGGGAAAAACTGTTTGGTCAGGCAAAAAATTACGGCTAGAATCATATTCGTTTCCATTCCTGGTGTCCTCCGGAAGCTGCTTTTGAGGTAGGAGATGAAATGGGGATGTACCTCCAAGTAGAATTGCCGTATTGGAGCTTGAATGTAGGTAAGGATAAGGAAACGACAGAATATCTATATTCTGAAGGCTACAAGATTCTTGAAGATTATGGTAACCATCCTTCATTTGTGATGATGTCTATGGGAAATGAGCTGCAAGGGGATATGAATGTTTTAAATGAAATGACTTCTGTTTTAAAGGCTAAGGATAACAGGCATTTATATGCCACCACCA
>JBGSWA010000480.1:0-10342 GCA_041752645.1 Gillisia sp.
TGCATAAGTATGTGATATTCAGCAATTTACATTTTTTTTGAACTTCAAAAATTGAAATCGTCTTAGGCTAAAAAACCTCGCAAACTCAATACTGACAATACTTTCAAAGAACTAATTAATAAAACAACGCAACGCTAGTGAAATATTATTTCTTCTTTTGAGTTTGTAATATTTTTAATTTGTAAAATAAATTTACTGATTTAGGAAATGAATTACAGAGTTATGATTATTTTCTTCAAATTCAGCACTCTGTCATTTCTCCTTTTAATATGCTGCTTGCTCTTATTTTTCGATATGGTTCGTTTCTGTTAATAGGAAAGCCTCTCCGAAAATAATATTTATTTCAGATGAAGCCAAAGCTTTCTATTGTGGTACCGTCTTTTAATCAGGCTCCTTTTTTAGAAGAGTCTTTGCTATCTGTCCTTAATCAGGATTATCCGAATATTGAGCTGATTGTGATTGATGGAGAAAGCACCGATGGCAGTGTTGCCATTATTGAAAAGTATTCAAAACATATTGCATATTGGGTAAGCGAGCCCGACCGGGGTCAGAGTCATGCCATCAATAAAGGATTAAATCGTGCAACCGGTGAATGGGTAGCATGGATGAACAGTGACGATTGTTACCTGCCCGGTGCTTTTCATTATGTTTTTGATACCCTGCCTTGGCAGGAATATGATTTTATCTTTGGAAATACCTGTTATGGGAAATCTATTGAAACTGCTCAGGATTTTATTCATGATCCCAAAGGTAAAAAGAATTTAAAGAACCTGCTCAAATTCTGTTATAGTATTGAACACATTGTGCCAAGTCAATCTGTTTTTATACGTCGCTCCATCCTTGATAAAGCAGGGTTCTTGGATGAAAATATCCATTATTGTATGGATTTTGAATGGTATTGTCGTATTTATATGACCACCCATCGTATTTTGTATTATCCCAAAACCATTAGTTTTTTTCGAAGTCAACCGCATTCGAAAACCGGGAGTGGAAAAAACAGTGGCCCTGCAGAAGCTATTTCTATCGCTGAAAAATATTTGGAATATTTAATTCCCGAAGAACAACAGGAGGTTAGAAGAATGCTCTCCTATATGAAAGCGCTTCAAAAACCGGCACCTGCGGGTATTTGCGGATTATGGAAATATGTCAGGATGGCTTTTATTTTCAGATCCATTGCTACAAGTCACATCAGTTATTGGGTAGCATTAAAAAGACATACAAAGGGCATGTTTCAAAGTTTATCAGGGTCCTTCTCAACGAATAAACAGGATGAATAAACTTCCTACGATATTGGTCGCTTTGGTTTATAACGATAACGGGATGGCAACCTGGTGTTATGAGGCCGTAAGAGCGCTTAAAAGAGAAGGTTGTGTCGTTTGGCTTGCTTATAGAAAGCCCGGAAAAATACCTCAAGATTTGGTTGGAAATGCCATTGAATATGTTGCCGAAAACGAAAACAGGCATTTTTTTAAAAAAGTCTATAATAGATTTCAGAAATATTCAGAACTCCTTTTTTCTGTAAAAGCCAATAATACATTAATTCCCCACTGCCTTGAATTATTGAAGAAAAATAATGAGATTCCCACCCATATTATATTAAATCAGAGTAGTTATGTATGCCCGCAATTACCATTGCAACAATGGGTGGTAGGTTGGGCATGGCCCACAGACTTTTTTGGATATATAGGAAAAACAGGATTAAAATCTAACCTACCCTTTTTTGACCGATTTCAAAATTTTGTTTATTGGTATAAAATGGATAAAAAAGGGTACAAGCTTTCTGATGGAGTACTCACCGTTACAAAAATTTTGGAAATTGATTTATTGTCTAAAGGCCTAGTAGCCAAGTGTGTTTATCCCGGTACAAGTTCATTGAATAGGGTATTAAGGAAAATCTTGAACAATAGTGAAATACATTTTATTTCAGCAGCATTAAATTTAGAAGATAAGAGAAAAAATATAGAATGGATGCTGAATACCTTCATAAGACTGCATCAAAAAGGTATAAAAGTTAACTTAACCTTGATTGGTGAATACTCTGAATTATTTAAGGATAAGCTTGAAAGGTCCTTACCACAGGTAAAATTAAAAGGTAAGTTACCAAGGAAATCGCTCATAGAGGAAATGGCATTGGCAGATGTATTTGTTTTTGCATCTCTTCAGGATGACTGGGGATATGTTTTGGTAGAAGCTATGGCAAATGGACTTGCGGTTTTAGCCCCTGATAAAATACCATTTAGTGAAATAGTTGGAAAAGATGATTATTTATTTAATGATAAGGATCCGGTTGATTTTGAAAGGGCGCTAATCAAGATTATTGAAAATCCTTCTCAAACATTTGAAGATAGACTCTGGTTTTATAATAGGTATAAACTTAATTTTTCATCTGAAGTGTTTGGAAAAAATTTACTTAAAGCAATTAATTCATAAGAAACAAACTTTGCAGACGAAAATAGTTTTGATAGCGACCGGTTTAGGGAAAGTAAGTCGAGGTTTTGAGATTTACATTAAGGAATTAGGTTTTCTGCTTACCGATAATCTTCCAAATAGTGAGATTTTGGTATTAGGAAGTGGAAGTAATCTATATTTTCTGCCTAAATACAAGCGAATACATGGGATTTTCAGAAACAGCCGGCTGTCTTATTTTCTTTTTCCGGATTCATCAAGTAAAAGATTAAATTTTGAGCGCTTCACCTTTTTTCTTGGTATGCTTCCAATTTTGATTTGGTATCGGCCTAACGTTTTGTACCTTGGAGAGTACTCTTTATATTGCTGGCTATTTAAGTTCAGAAAATTATCTTTTTTTAAATATCGGCTTGTGCTATATACCGGAGGACAAGCTATACCCGGAAACAAGTTATTTAATCCTGAAAAGGACTTTATTCATCATATCACAAATGCTTATCTGGAAAGTTGCAGACATTTTCCGGCTAACCGCCAAATGTTGCTTCCTCATTTTGTCATTGAAAATTTTAAAGTAGATCAGGATCTTTTTCAATCTATTCAATCCCTTGCCTCGGGAAGAAAAGTGATCTTAAGTGTTGGCGCTATCGAAAAAAGCAGCAAGCGTATGCACTGGCTTGTGGAAGCGCTTTCACAATGCAATCAACGGGTGTTCCCCGTATTATTGGGCGAACCCACTGCTGATTGGGATGAAATAGAAGAGTTGTTGAAGCAAAGATTTGGAAAGAAAGGTTTTCTTCTCAATACGGTGCCCCGAAACGAATTAGGGACCTACTATCAAATTGCCGATATATTTGTATCCTGTTCCCCCAAAGAAAGTTTTGGACTTGTATTCGTAGAAGCACTTTTGTTTGGCTTACCCATCCTTTGCGATGATTTTAAAGAGGTACGTTTTGTATTGAAGGAATACGCCCATTATATAAAGATGACCGGTCCGGAAAATGTAGCTCAGGCCATTGATGAGGTACTTTCTTCAGAGGTGCTGCATAATACAGCAATGGCCGAAAAACGTAAGGAATTTGCGCGTAGTCATTATTCCCTGCCGGTTTTACGACAATCTTATACCGATTTATTTTCAAAAATCGAATCTGATTAATAATTAAAACAGCCTGATTTTATGATTCCCAATCAAATCCGCATTCCCTTATCTATCCTGCTAAAAAGATTACAATTTTCGGTAGGGATTAAGTGGATGAATAGACTTGGCACACCGGAGGTTATCACGGTTAAAATTAATAAGGATAAACAATTTACAATGAAAGGAACCAACCTCAGCCTTGAGAACCGGCTGTATTGGCTGGGTTTCGAAAAAGGTCATGAACCAATGACCTCAAAAACATTTGTACAATGTGCAATAGAGGCCGATTGGGTAATTGATGTCGGAGCAAATTCGGGATTTTTTTCTCTAATTGCCAAAACAATGAATCCTGATGCAAAGTTAGCAGCCTTTGAACCACATCCTTATTTCTACAAGTTATTAGAGGAAAATGCAGCATTAAACCATTTCCGGATATTTTGTGTAAACGAAGCGGCTTCAGATATTTCGGGGCAGCTTCCATTTTATTTTCCAAGGAAAAATAAGGGTAATGTGTATTCAGGGTCGGTAAGTATGTCACATTACAGAAATCATCAAAACACACAACCGGAAACCATTCAAATCGGTACCAATCCTTTGGATCCATTCATTTCAAAAAAGGGATGGACCAAGGGGGGATTAATTAAAATTGATGCGGAGGGTCACGATGAAGAGGTCTTAATTGGATTAAAGGAAACCATATTGAATTATTTACCGACTATAATTATTGAAATTCAATCAGAGGAAAAGGCCAAATCTATTGCTGCACATGATTTTTTGAAAGCTTATGAATTCAGAGGTATCCACGATAAAGGGAGCTTTGTAACCGAACCCCTAGAGATACCTTATTATAAAGGTTGTGACAATTATTTGTGGATTCCTAAGCAAAGCTGATGTTATTTTCTATTGTTATACCTACCTGTAACCGCAGGGAGTTGTTGGCTAAATGCCTTGAAAGGGTAATGCGAGGAACTCAGAATTTGGAAGCATATGACTACGAAGTGATTGTAACCGATGATGGCATGGATGAAAGCATTGCGTCTTTTTGCCTTGAAAAATTTCCCGATGTAGTATATACCCGTGGACCCCTGAAAGGTCCTGCTGCCAATAGGAATCATGGAGCAAGCATAGCAAAAGGTGATTGGCTGGTTTTTACAGATGATGATTGTTTGCCGGATGCTGCCTGGCTAAGGGCCTATAGCAAGGCAATTGATCAAAATCCTGATTGTAAGGCATTTGAGGGTGCCATTTTACCGGATGATTGGTCATTGTTGAAAAAAGATATGGCCGAATGTCCGGTAAATGATAAGGGAGGCTGCTTTTGGAGTGCTAACATAATGGTGGAAAAAGAATTGTTTTGGAATATAGAAGGGTTCGATGAGCAATTTAAAATAGCAGCGCAGGAAGATCAGGATTTAAAATGGCGACTAAATAGAAAGACGGAAATTAATTTCATTAAGAACGCTTTAGTTATACATCCTGTAAGATTTAGAAAGTTTCAGGATTTGTTTAAGCAGATTCCTATTCGTACTGAAAATTTTTTATATTATGCAAACAAAAATAGAGAGGTTTTGGGCTTTAAAAATTCAAGGGGAATCATATGGCACGCCGGACTAAAAGCCCAAGCTTTAAGTATGTTACATCATTTTAAAAAAGGACATATTAAAACAGCAATTATTCGCTTTTATAATTTTGTATTGTACATCCCTAAATATTTACAGCCGAATCATTGATTAATTTATAGGTCATATTATAAATAATGGCTGAAAGAATAAAATTTCATTTATTCATCCTGTTTTAGGAATGAATTGCTGAAGAGTAAAACAAAACATCATTTTTAAAAAGTGAAACTTCTTTTTTTACACCCTAACATCCCTGATTATGTAGGAGACAGTTTGTTTCATGGATTATCTGAATGTGATTCTGTAGAGGTTTTGGATGTGCCTAGAATGGATTACATGTATCAGGACTATCCGCAAAGTAAATGGTTAGGTGTAGCTAATGAAGGAAAAACGCTGTATGGGTTGTTGAAGGATACTGAAAGTCAGTCTGTTGCAAGAAAATTTTGGTTAGGCGAAATCAATTCTTTTGATTATATAATCATTAGTAATCCACAGGCTTGGGGAAATAATTTGATGAATACATTGACTTTGTTGAAAAAGGGCAAAGCATGGAATAAGTTGATTTGGGTCGATGGTTCTGATAGCCCGGCGGTTTACCCATTTCTTCATTTTTCCAACACCCTAAAGAATAATCTGGCTTCCCTGTTGTTGCCAATGTATAAATGGCCCTATTTCAAGCGGGAGAATGAAGGTTCCTTAAAAATGGCTCCCGGTTTTTTACATTGGTTTACGAGGCAATATAGAATTTTCCAGATATCCATCAGTATTCCAAAGGTACACATTGAAAGAATCAACTTTCAGGATAAAACAAAGGACTTTCCCGGCTATATTGTAGATTTGGAAGTAGCAAATCAAGTTGGAGAGGAGCATGGTAAATTAGGAAAGCGAAAATTCAAATTTAAATCGGAGCAGGCTTATTTTGATGATATTCGCAATACAAAATTTGGAATCACTACCCGAAGAGCAGGATGGGATGCTTTAAGACATTATGAATATGCAGCAAAAGGAGCAATTCTTTGTTTCAGAGATTTGGATAAAAAACATGCTTCCTGTGCGCCACTTGATTTGAACAAATGGAACTGCATTATTTATAATGACTTCCAGGATTTAGTGCATCAACTCAAAAGTTTAAGTTTCGATCAACTAATCACTTTGCAATCTAATGGGTACAAATGGATTGAACAGCATACTACTCTGGCTGAGGCGAGTAGATTTATAGCTGTATTGAATCATTTAATACAACAATAAAAATGCTCGAATACCAATCTTTAAATAAACAGGTTTTTGAAAGCGTTCAACAGGATGCCATTTCTATTTTGGATATAGGCTGTGGCACAGGCGAAATGGGTAAGGCTTTGTTACGCAACAAGCCAAGCCGTAAAATACATGGTATAACGTTCTCATCCATAGAAGCTATGGAAGCCCGGAAAAATTATAAAAAGGTTTATATTCATGATTTGAATGATATTTCACTTCAAATGGATGAGGAATTTGATGTCCTTATTTGCTCCCATGTATTGGAACATACTATGTTTCCCTTAACTGTTTTAAAACACTACCTGCAATACTTGAGGCCCGGCGGGCAGGTCATCATTGCCCTACCCAATGTTTTATTCTTCCGGCAGCGATTACAGTTTTTACTGGGTTATTTTAGATATAATCCTAATGGAGGCCTTATGGATAGCACCCATTTTAAATTCTTTGATTTTAAAACTTCCCAACAACTGCTTAAGGATGCCCGCCTTGAATTGGTAAGCGCAAATGGTTTTGGTGCCTTTCCTCTTCCCGGTATTAGAAAATTGTTTCCAGGATTGGCATCAAAAATAGATTCCTTAAGTTGCCAATTATTTCCCGGGCTATTTTCGTTTCAATTTGTATTGGTTGGTAAAAAGCAATTATGAAGGTTTCCATCATCATACCTACTTTTAATTATGCATATTGCATCCTAACAGCTATCCGTTCTCTTTTGCAACAGGAGTATCCTGAAAATTTAGTTGAAATCATAGTGATTGATGATGGCAGCACTGATGATACAAAACGGGTTTTGGAAAGACATATTCAATCGGGTACAATCCAATATTTTTACCAGCAAAATGCCGGTAAGGCGGCTGCCACCCGAATGGGTATTTTAAAAGCCACCGGGGGTATTATTTGTAATCTTGATGCAGATGATACGTTTTTAACAGGTAAGCTGAAGACTATTGTTCAATTATTTGAAGACTATCCAAATCTCTCTCATTTTGGCTCCCCTGCATTAATTCAATGGCCGGGTAAGGAACGCCCTGATGAAACAGAACCCATTCCGGCAAAAATCACGGGCAGGCTGATACCCGGTTTCGAACTATTAAAATATTTTATAAATCATAAAATGTTGTTTGGTGGGGGCAGTACTTTTTGTGTAAGGGCCGGAATAATAAAAGGCATTGAAATTCCGCCATCTGTAGATATGTATATCGATGAATGGTTGGTCATTCAAGCCTTGCTTTCCGGGGATAGTTATTTATTTGCTGAACCGCTTAGTACCTGGCAGGTACATGGTGCCAATTATTCGGTAAGAATGCAATCCCACCAAGATCTGGCAGCGAAGCATCAACGTTTGGAAGCCTCCTCCCGGGCTATTTTAAGCGAGCTTGAAAGTCGAGCTTATCCTGACTGGCTTGTCAAATCCTATAAAATGAAACATGAAGTTCGTAAGATGGGGTGGAAGGAGAAGGCTGGTTGCAAAAGCCTCAAAGACCGTTTGCATTTTGCGGTGTTCTGCCTGTTGCAAAACAGCTTCCCAATTCGGTGGTGGGTCTCCTACCGTTTAATAAATCGCATATTGCTGTAATTAACTGTGTAAAATAATGCTTTAGCTTTATTCATGTATCCGCAGGTATTCGATAATCAGAAATCAACCTTTAACGCGCTGGAAGTTGAGCAGCCAGAGAATGCTATGCCAATACCCGAAACGGCTATAAATCTGATGAAAAGGGGCAATGCGTTATTTTTAATTTATTTTCTAATTACTATTGGAGGGGGGGTACTGCGCAAATGGGTTTTCTCTGCAGGTGTCATCAGCAATATTATCCTGTTGGCGCTTATGGTCTTTCCATTCTTCCTGTTAACCATTTCTCACAAGTCTATACAATCTCCTTTTAAAAAATACTCGATCCTCACCTTTTTGATGGTGGTCCTTATCTATCATATTATTAATCCATATCAAAAAACGTTCTTCCATGGCATGTTGGGTATTTTGGTTCATGCACCTTTTTGGATAGGCACTTTTTTTATACTTACCAATCAACAGGCTTTTCAATTAAAACAGCTTCGCTGGTTTTTTATCGGGTTGGCTATTGTAGAAGTTGTGCTATGTTTTGTACAATATGCCTTACCTCCTGGTCATATTCTTAATAAATATGCTGTGGAACGCGATGAGGGTATGATTGCTACAGTAGGTGATGCAGTAAGGGTAACCGGTACCTTTAGCTTTTTAAGCGGACTCACTGCTTATACTGTTTTTCATGCCTTTTTATGCTGGGCTATTTTGAGATGGCGTTTTCCCTCATGGGTCTTTTTCACTTTTTTATTGTCAGGCCTTATTCTTTGTTTTATGTCGGGTTCACGCAGTGGCACATTCATATACATCGGACTTTCTGCCGGTATCCTTTTGAATGAATTTCCACCCGGATTGTTGGCAAGGTTTCTATTCCGGTATGCTCTCCCCTCAATGCTCTTTTTTTTTATTATTATAAAGTTTGGTGAAGGTCCTGTTTTTGAAGGCGCAAACCGTGCTATGGACAACTTTTTTGAAAGGGTTTCCATTTTACAGGAAAAAGGAGAGCAATCCCGCCGGCTTGTATTTGGATTGGATAGGTTTGATGATCTAAACAATTTTCCTGACCCTATTTTGGGCGTGGGAGCCGGTGCCACCTACCAGGGAGCAACAATCCTTTTTGGCAAAAGCGATGCGGTATTAGGGTTTGGGTACTATGAGTCAGAATTTGTACAATCTTTTTTGGAGGGTGGAATTGTGTTACTATTGTTGAGAATAGCGCTTATAATAACGCTTCTTAAAAGTTTACCTTTTAGGTTTTTCATCAAATTGTTTTTATTTTTTTGTATGATATATGGAATGCCAATCATTTACAATGTTTATAATGCAGCATTTTTATTGATGGGTATTGCTCTTGTTGTAAATACCATTTATTGGCAAAATATTGAAAAAAAAGGGAATATGAAAATGAAGGCGACATCTGAATCCTCTCTTTAACAAAATGTTTTTTCACAGGAGTAATTTTTTTATCCAATTTCTTGTATAAGGCGATACAAGCATATTTATTTTATATTCATTCAAACTAGAATGAACCTGGCAATACGTTGTATCACCACCTTCTCTGCCTAACAGACCGATGAGTTTAACAAATTAAAATCAATAAAAGTTTACACCTGATTGAAATATTAATATAAGTAGTCTATGTAAATCAGATCTGTTAATAGGTATTTAAAAAAACAATAGTTAGTTTATGTTATATTTTTATTTCCAAAAACAGGTTCGAAAAAATAAAGGGATTAACTGACTAAATTCTAATAGAAAATTTAATTAAATGAATCTTAAGCTGCTCAGACGTTGGGTTCTAAAAAATTTTATCCCAAAATTTGTTTGGCCTGAAAATATCAATTTAAATGGAGTCGTAATTCCTTTACGCAATACTCCATACACATTTGGTACCAAATGGCTTTTGTTTAAAAGGGACTATGAATCTGAAGAACGCTTGCTTTTATTGGAAGTGCTCAAGCAGGGTATGCAGGTAATTGAAATGGGGAGTTCGATTGGGATTCTGACAGCGATTGTTGCCGAAAAAATCGGGGATCAGGGAAGGATTGTTGCTGTGGAGGCTTCTGCAAAACTGACCGCATTTTCCAAAACCTGGCTCGCAAAATATCCTGGCTGCATAATACTTACCGGATTCGGTTTTCCGGTATGGAAAGCCCCCGGGCTTCGGATCGATGGGTTTAACGAAGTAAGGGGAAGTCTTGGCGGGGTGGTTTCTTTTTCTACCCAACAACCGGAAGCCAATGAAGGGTCTGTACCCGTATATGATCTGGAAAAAATTTGCCGGGAGTTTGCGCTGCAACCCCAATTGTTGTTGATAGATGTGGAGGGAAGTGAACAACTGATGCGGCAGGTAAAACCCGATTT
>JBGSWA010000481.1:0-3336 GCA_041752645.1 Gillisia sp.
GTGGGGTAAAAGATTATGGCGTTCTTATCAAAGATTGGACAGGTGGGTTGGTGAGCACGGGGGAGACTGGATTAATGAAAACATAAACCCTTTTACTCCAATTGCTGAATTTGTAATAGGAAAGGAATTTAAACAAGGAAAATTCAACACTGAAAAGTCGAGGTTGCAGTCGGCTGGAGGGATTATAATTACAATGTTGCCCGTAGGGAAAGGCGCAAAACTGGGAGGGCAGCTTTTGTTGACAGCAGCAGGCCAGATATATAAACATCATATTTTGCCGCAACAGTTTAGAAAATGGTTTGCACAAAGAGGTATTAAAAATATAGATGATTATACTATTGCATTAAGTCAGGCTGTTCATTTAAAAGGAGTTCATGGTAAAGGATTAGGTGTAGAACTTCCAGGTCGGTGGAATCAACTTTGGTCTGATTTTATAAAAGCAAATCCCAATGCTTCGCCTTCAGAAATATTTCATTTTGCAGAGGGGTTATTGCAAAGATTTGGTTTGGCAAACTTGCCGTATGTACCTTGGAAATAAACTATCTAAAAATTATGAAAAATATTTCTTTGAATAAGGAGCCAATAGAATTAGCTGTTGGCATTAAGTATATTGTTATAGACGCATTATACATTAATGAGATCAAATTAGAAATTGCAAATCTTACTAGTGATAATATCCTAAATAAAATCAGAAGTACTGTATTCCCATATACGGACACTCCTTTTGCAGAATATATGCCCATTGAAAATGTATTTACTGTTGATAAAATAAAAAAGGTTGATTATGATCAAATCATCTCGGTGAATAGTAGCATGTTTTCTGTAGATTCAGGTGTGATAGTTTTTATTAATGAGAAAATATTTATCAATTTTACTTCAAAATTTGACTATGAAGAGTTGGTTGATTCCTCAATTGAATTATTGAATGTTGCCTATTGGAGTTCAATTGTAAACGATTTTAACTTTTCTGACACTGCAGTTATTGTTTCGCCTGGGATAAATTCAAGTATAGAGTTTGATGGTAGTGGTACTTATAAAATAGAATAGTGCGTTTTATTCCCATAGGCGTATGTGTGTTATGTAAAAGAAAAGCTTCCAGTGTCGGCTTGTGACTACTGCCAAAATTTTTGTTTACATCAGCAATGAAAGCAATGTCAATGTGTTCTTTGATAATATGCAGGTGCGGCACGACCGGGGAAGAATTATAGAGGAGAATCATTACTATGCCTTCGGATTAAAGATAGCCGCCATCAGCAGCAAAGCTTATGGAGCCCCCAATAACAATTACTTATACCAGGGCGATTTTAGCGATTTTGATGATGACCTTGGCTGGAATGATTTTGAGTTACGTTCGTACGATCCGCAGATCGGCAGGTTTTTGCAAAATGATCCTTACGATCAGTTTGCGAGTGGGTATGTTGGGATGGGTAATGATCCGGTGAATGGTGTTGATTCTAGTGGGGGTTGGTTGGCGGCCCTGGTGGGTTTAACGCAGTACAAACTTTACAAGATGTAGTGGTTGTAGGTATCAGGCATTTAGCCCCAGCAGCTGCAAAAATAGGTGGAGCTATTAACGCAGCAGCGGCGGCTTTTAGAGTATTAAGTATTGCTATAAATGCCATTAGTCTTACATCGCAGGGGATTTCTCTTGCAATAAGTGTAAAACAGCCTTACTATGATAGCCCGGAGGCAGCAGCAATAGGGTGGGGTAAAGCCTATAACAATGAGTCTTTAAAAAGAAAGAAGGAATTCCATGCATTTATCTATAAAATTAAAGTGAAAGGTAAAACTTACTATTCTTACACAACTACAATTCAAGGTGGCGCGAAAACCGTAAAATTTAAAGAAATAGATAAAAGATATAAAATGGACTTACCTGATGGGGCTGAATACGAATACACAATTCATTCTCACGGCAATGATTCTTGGGGCGCAAATGATGATGAGAATTTCTCACAAAAACCGGGAAAAACTCCGAGCGGATTGCCGGACGGGGATGTGCAAGTCTATGAATATTATGGATTAAAGGGAGGGTTTTTAACAACTCCACGAGGCATGGTTAAGGTTTCAAGAAATGATGAGGGACGGCAGTTAGACATCTGTGATTGTTTAGATAATGATCCGGAAATTCAAAATCCTAGAAAGAGATCAAATAAAATTTATTTTGACAATTTTAGGTCAGAAAATTTACGCGGCTCTCCGAATAAAAATCTAACACCAACTTTTTTTTCCCAGGAGCAAATAAATAAAATGATAAAATAAATTCAAACTATTGTAGAATCGTATATATTAAATTGAATTATGGAAAAAAAAAACAAAACGATATATCGGAATTGTATTATTAATGGTATTTTTTATATCTGCGAATTGTAGTCTAAGAACCAGTAACAAACATGGAGAAATAAACGTGTTGCAACTATTAAATGACACTAATGATTCAATAAAAATTTCTACTGCCCCCGATGGCGACTATACAGGTACTTATTATTCTGTAAAAGAATTTGAGAAGCAATTAAAATTAAAAACGCTTGATAAAAGTGATAATAACTTTGAATTCAGGGTTTGGCTTGATCTCCCTGGCTTAGCTCTACATCAACGTTTATTTGTTTTAAGGTTCGAAAATGGGAAATTTGCTTGCGATTTGATAAGATTTGAGATTAGCCGGTCAAAAGATCGTAAAATAGAGCCGATGGTAACAATTTCTCAAAAAGCGCATGGGACACCTAAAAGCGGTTGGGATAAGTTTTCAAAACAGCTTTTTTCAAGAGATTTTCCATTGATTTTCGACTATAAAAAAATGCCCGTTATTACAACATATGTTGATGGACAACTTTTTTGTTTCGAACTAATAAGTAATAAAAGCTATTGGATGTCGGAATTTAACGACCCTGAAATTGAAGAGCAAAAGGGCAGCGTATTTTCTCAAGTGGAAAATATTATTAAGACTATTGAAAAGGAATTTGACATTTCGCGAAGGGTTTTTCACAAACCAGATGAAGGAAGTATTAAGTAAACGTTGGGAGTGACATAATTTGATTGTGTATCCCAACAGGCGCAGGACACTAGCTGTTAGGCGCTGGATCCGATAGCTATCGGATGATGCGTGGGTTTGTGTATTGGCTTCCAGTGTCGATTTGTTACTACTCTAGCACTTTGTTTACATCAGCAACGAAAGCAGTGTAAATGTGTTCTTTGATAATATGCAGGTGCGGCACGACCGGGGGAGGATTATAGAGGAAAATCATTACTATTCCTTCGGATTAAAAATAGCTGCTATTAGTAGTAAAGCCTAAGGGGCACCCAATAACAATTATTTATACCAGGGCGATTTTAGTG
>JBGSWA010000482.1:0-5977 GCA_041752645.1 Gillisia sp.
TGATAAAGGTAAAGGCGGAAGCCTCGCAGGATGGCGACGGGTCAAACCCTGCAGTTGGATAGTAAATGAATGTTACCTAATGGTTTCAAGTTATCAGATGCTCAAACAGAGACTCCATACCATAATAATAGGACGGAATCAATAGGACGGAATCCGAAGAATTGGTAAGAGTGATGATCACCCAACGGGATAATTGAAAAGAACATCCACACATCCATAGGATGCCAAAGCAAGGAACCGCCATATAGAAGGACCGTACCTACGAGTGGTGTGGGAGGAGCGGCAGGGAATTAATCCTTACCTTCCTACCCGATTGAGAACCTTTTTTTTCAAAAACAACGCTCCGGGTTGGGAAGCTCCTGGGAATATGGTTGACAAGCATATCATTTCAAGGATAAAGCCTGCTCTGATAGTTTGGATTGTGTAATTTCACCTCATATTTCAGTTTCGGATATTTTTCCAAATGCAGATCGAACATTATTCTAATGACAAAATCAAGACTTGACACTGATTTTTTGACTTCCTTAAAATTTGAGCCTTTAACAAAAAAAAACTGGCACGAATTTGTTCAGCTTTTTGGTGAGAAGGGTGCCTGCGGTAGCTGTTGGTGTATGTATTACCGTCTTAAAAAAAGTGACTTTCAGGAAGGAAAAATGAACCAGGGCAACAAAAATGCAATGAAAGAACTTGTCTGGGCTGGTAAACCAACGGGACTTCTCGGTTTTTATGAAGGTTTGCCGATTGCCTGGTGTGCATTTGCACCGAGGGAAGACTTTTTAAAACTTGCGGGATCCCGGGTTCATAAGCCTATAGACAATACTTTTGTATGGTCAATTCCCTGTACCTTTATCGATAAGAAATTCAGAAAACAAGGAGTTTCGGTGGAACTTTTAAAAGGGCTTGTGAAATATGCGAGGGAAAAAGGGATAAAGACCCTGGAGGCCTATCCCACAATTCCAACCCAAGAAAAACTTCCCGATTCCTTTGCTTGGATAGGGCTATATAAGTCCTTTGATCGTGCAGGTTTTGAAATTGTGGATCGGACCTCCAAAAACAGGCCCATGGTCCGTTACTATATTGAGAAAAATAACTAAAAATTATATAGGAAGTAAGTGCCTGGCCTGACAACAATATTGTTGTTGGCGAACCTGAAACCAAATAAAATAGTATTGACCACCTAAAAAAACTTACGGATTAAAACCTAATTAAGAATGATATTAATTGACAAACCCTATGTTTCAGATTTTCTTGTTCAGACAATAAAAGAAAACAATTTTGAAATTGTCGCCACAAAAACAGCCCGGGCTATGATTGCTGATCAGACCCTGAATTGGATCCCTGAAGAACAGGCAAAGATTAGCTTAAAAAGGAATCCGCAGACTCCAATTTATACCAATTCGGAAAACACGATCCATTGGATCCAAAACAATGTGGTGTCATCAGATCTCCCCGGTCAGATTGAAGTTTTCAAAAATAAGATAAAATTCAGGGAACTGCTAAAGGATTCCTTCCCCGATTATTTTTTTAAAGGAGTGAGCTTTGAAGCGCTGAGAAAACTTAATCTGGCAGAGCTGAATTTCCCATTTATCATCAAACCTGCGGTTGGTTTTTTTAGCATCTCGGTTCACAAGGTAGACAATCCCCTTGAGTGGCTTATTGTTTTAGATAAGATAGAAGAGGAGAATAATGCTTTCAAGGATTTATACCCCAAAGAGGTATTAAATGCCACTGATTTTATTATCGAGCAATACATCAAAGGGGAGGAGTATGCAATTGATTGTTATTTTGATTCCCAGGGAAAGCCTGTTGTGCTGAACATCCTTCATCATATATTTTCATCGGATAAGGATGTAAGCGATCGGGTTTATTCCACTTCAAAAGAAATTATAGAAAAATACCAAAATGAAATTCAGGATTTCCTGGAGGACCTTGGAAGGAAAGCGAGTTTGAAAAATTTCCCCGCGCACGTAGAATTGAGAATAGGCGACGATCGAAAGATAAATCCCATTGAGGTAAACCCGCTGAGATTCGGAGGATTTTGCACCACCGGGGATTTATCCTGGTATGCCTATGGGATCAATTCCTATGAAGCTTTTTTCGAATCCAAAAAACCGGATTGGGAAAAGATCTTTAAAACCAGGAAAGATAAAAAGTACAGCATGATTGTTCTGGATAATAATTCGGGATATGAAGAAAGTGAAATAGTGTCCTTTGATTATCAAAAGTTATTAAAAGACTTTAAAAAACCTTTGGATATAAGGAAAATTAAATTAAATGAATATTCCGTTTTTGGATTCCTTTTTACTGAAACTAAAGTTGGAGAGGAAAAAGAACTGATGCAAATACTCGGATCCGATCTAAAAAAATATATCAGGCTTAAAAAGCCCTCCGCAGTACTTAAATAACAGGGAATTAAAAGGGAGCATCAGAAAAGAGGGTGAAAAAACCAATACCATTTTCAGTGCTTTTTAAAAAGCATTTTATAGAAAAATTCAGAATTATAAAACAATTACATCATGTCAGAGAAAAAAAGAAAAATTCAGGGAAATTTTATTTCAAGGGCCAATAATTTGGACAGTCTTATAGAATATCAAACAGATTCTGTAGTGAGCAAAACCATCATAGGTAAAAAAGCAGGCACGGTGACTATGTTTGCCTTTGATAAAGATCAGGGTTTAAGCGAGCATACGGCTCCCTATGACGCCATGGTTTATATGGTGGACGGGGAAGCGCGAATTACTGTTTCGGGCAAGGCTATTATTGTCAATAAAGGGGAGATGTTAATATTGCCTGCAAATGAGCCTCATGCTCTTGAAGCGCTAAGTAAATATAAAATGCTTTTGATCATGATAAAATCTGAATAGGGGAGCTGATACTATGGCAAATTTCTAAAAAAGTGTATAAAAGGAGCAGCAAGGAAACCCGATGACAACGCTAATACAGAACTGCGAGATATAAATCAAATATAGAACAAAAAATAATGACAGATGAAAAGCACATTGGCATTTGATGTTTACGGGACCATAATAAATACCTCTGGGGTTTATGATCTGTTGGAGAGCTTTACCGGTGAAAGGGCAAAAGCATTTATGGAGGCCTGGAGAAATAAGCAGTTGGAATATTCCTTTAGAAGAGGTCTTATGAATAAATATGCGGATTTTTCTATATGTACCAAACAGGCTTTGGAATTCTGTTGCCTCGCCTTTCAAATTAATTTGAGTACCGGGGAGCAGGAAGCACTTTTGGAAGAGTATAAAGTTTTGCCTGCATTTGCTGATGTTGCAGCCGGATTACAAAGCCTGCGGGAAGCGGGATATAAATTATACGCATTTTCAAACGGGAGTGTAAGCGCCATTTCTGGTCTTTTAAAAAATGCCAATCTCATGGAATATTTCCACGGAATAGTAAGCGTGGAAGATGTAAAAATGTTTAAGCCAAGTCCCCTGGTTTATGGGCATTTTAACAAGAAGACAAATTCTGCCATCCCGGATTCCTGGTTAATTTCAAGCAATCCTTTTGATGTAATAGGAGCTATTTCTTATGGAATGCGATCGGTCTGGGTCCAACGCTCTTCAGAATCCATATTTGATCCCTGGGGAGTTGAACCCACGGCCATAATTGAGAAAATATCCGATTTACACTCGGTCCTGAAAAAAAAGGAGTAATATTCTTTTCATAATACCCCTTGAATCTATGTAGACTTGTAAAAGCGATAGGCCCCAAATGCTGGAAAGCTGGGGTTTTGATTATTCCCTCAAATATAAATGTCACGTCTAAATAACTCATAAGGTAGTTAATGGAGCTTCGTATTTTCCTATCAATTCCTGTAGAAAAACGCCTTTTTCGGAAAATAATCCTTCCAAAAACATTTTGGCAGCTGCTGCGTCGGTGAAGCCGGTTGTGTGGGCCTTAGATGATTCTTTGGGTTTCCTCCAGAAGGTTCATGCTAAAAATTGTGGGCAAGTTTCTCCTTTTTTTCCTTGGAATTTTCTCATTTAAAATTAATTCTCATCTCTTGAGTTTTTAGGAAAAAAAAGAAGTATCTACCACATTTTTTTCCCAATACAATAATATTTTTTAAGTTATTGAAGCCCAAAAACCATGGAAACAGGGCATCTGGGGCCCAGATCATATGGTTTTTTCAATTTTGAAGCAATAGTAACTTGGGGCATTTTCCAGGGGCTCACATTGTTTTTACATCTTTATCTACACCTCAAACCTTATCTCAGTAAGTGTTACCTGATGTTTTTTTGAAATGCCGATAACAATTGCGCTGGCCACTTACCTGGCCCTATTACAATTAAGCTAACCAAAAAAAATGAATTGGTTTGCTGTAAATCCGGGAGAAGAGGGTACTTATGAATAAGGAGTGAGGGCTTTTGAGAGAGCTTTGTAAATGGTTCAGGAATTAGTTTGGTAAGCTCCTGTTTGTGAAAACAATAAAATATTAAAGAGGTAGATAAACAGGAAAGAGGCTTTAGTTGATCATAACCAGCACCTAATTTATAAAACTTATTTTCTTGAAATCCATCAATTTACCTCTTAAATATCGATTCAAATTTTGGGAAATAACTTCGAATGAGATGGATCAGGTGGAGGTTCTAATTGTCAACTTGTTAGACAATTGTAAATTTTTTTATTAAAAAAATATTCAAAAAATTAACATTTCGGACATTAGATTAAATGCAAATATAATCGGCAACACGCCAGGATTCAATTGCCAAGACTATCCCAAATATTAGGGTTGTTCTTCAAAATGGCATAAATTTGGCCTTTATACAAACCTAGGGTAGTGTAAGAAAATTCTTTCATTTGCATTTTTTTTGTTTAACGTGGTTGTAAATGATAAGGCCATTAGATTGTAGGTGAAATTGTTAGTTTGAAGAACCAAATTACGGACTTAATACAATTATTATGAGGTTGTATATTAAATATATGGTGAGTTTACGATGTAAATTACTTGTTAAAGAAGAGTTAGAAAGGCTTGAGATTCCATTTGGGTTTGTCGATCTGGGCATGGTCGAGCTTCTAGAAGAAATATCAATAAAGCAGCGAGAACAACTTGATAAGAATCTTTTAAGGTTTGGATTAAAGTTGCACAAGGATAAAAAGAGTATCCTGATTGAAAAAATAAAAAATACAATTCTCGAGATGATCCAGTATTCAGATGGGTGTCCTAAAATGAATTATTCTGCGTATATCAGTAAAAAATTAAACTATGATTATACCTATCTGTCTAATATATTTTCAGAGGTAAAAGGCATTACCATACAGCAATACATCATCCTCCACAAAATTGAAAGGGTGAAGGAATTGCTATTGTATGATGAACTAAATCTTACAGAGATCTCCTATAAACTCCATTACAGCAGCGTGGCACATTTATCCGGTCAGTTTAAAAAAGTCACAGGACTCTCCCCCACATTTTATAAATTGATGAAGCGAAAACGAGAAGAAACCATGGAAACCATAGCAGTAATGGAACCTATGGAAATGATGGAAGCTGTATGAAATTATTAAAATAAGGAGTTTACTTGTTTTGATTGAAACATTTATAATTTGATTGAATCATTTACAGAGAGTTGTTTTTTTATTTATGATATTTTAAGAAGATGTGGGTTGTTTTTAAAAAAGCAATCCACATTTTTTTATTTCAACATTAAATAAATTCATAGTACCCTTTTAGAAAATAATTTCCGATTTACTAGTTGGAACATTGAGTTCATTATTTAAATTTTTTATTTGCATTTAAAAGCCTTTTAGAAACTGACCATTGTCAGTTTAGTGTTAAACTAGCGCCAAATGTGGGAATTATATAACTCTTTTCTTCTGTAGTGTAACACTTTACATCCGTAGGTTACGCAACTTTACGCCGTGAAAATTTTTTCACCCCTGGCCCTTACCAGTAACAATATCTAAAGAGAAAAATATGCATTTTAAAAAATTACACGCAACCTTCGCATTTGCATTCGCCTTT
>JBGSWA010000483.1:0-3543 GCA_041752645.1 Gillisia sp.
TAATGGCTGTTCTATTTTTTGTAACACTTAGCTGTACAATTACCTCGCTGGCATCGGCATGCTTTACAATGTTGTTTACCAATTCCTGTATAATCCGGTAGATAAAAACTATGGCGGTGTTATCAAGCTTTCTTTTTTCGCCAAAACTTTGGAAGTGTATTTTAATTCCCGAAGAAGTTTGCACTCCATCACAAAAATCCCGCAAAGCTTCATGAAGACCAAACTTTACCAGGGCTTCCGGCATAAGGTTTTGCGCTACTTTTCTCAGATCTACAATGGTAGTATCAAGCAGGCCCAGTGATTTTTCAAACAGCATTTTATCATCATTTGAAATGGCCATTTTCTCCTTCACATTTAGCAGCGATAATTTAGTTCCTGAAAGTAAACTGCCAATGCCGTCATGTAAATCTTTGGCTATCCGGCCACGCTCTTCTTCCTGAACTTTCAGCATCGCTTCAATTGTCAACAACTGTTTATTGGTCTGTAATTCAACAATCTTTTGATTTTGAAGTTCCTGTTGTTGTTTGTTTAATTGCCTCCCTCTTTTGAAATTATTGTAAGTTAAAAAAATAACAAGCAGTAAGGCCACGATGGCTGATGATAAGAATTTATTGATCAATGTTTTTTTATTTTCTGATGCGGCTGACTTTTCTTTTTCATGCTGAAGTTTGCTGATTTCCCTTTGTTGTTTTTGAGATTCATATATGGTACCCAGTATTTTAATTTGGTTGGTTTTATTTTCTATAATTACTGTGTCTTTCAGTTTGAATGCTTCCTTTGTAAGTTGGAGCGCCTCACTAATATTACCAACCCTTGAGTAATAATTCGATAGATTAATTAAGGCATCAATCTTTCCAGATTTTGTAACCATTGTATTTGCAAGTGCCAGATTTTCTTCAGCATATTTTTTCGCCTCGCTTGTATAGCCCAACCGCAAGGCTGTAGCAGAAAGGAAATCTAACGTGTAGCATTTACTTTTGGAGTGACCGCCGGCAAGTGCGTACTTATAAGCTTTTTTAAAATAGCCGTACGCTTTTTCTAATTGGTCCTGCATAAAGCAAACTCTGCCCCTTTTCATAAAATAGCCGAAGATCTCCTGCACCTGGTTTGGGTTGTCTGTCACTTGGCTAAGCTTATCAAGATAAAATGAGGCTAGCTGTAGATCCTTTTTCTCCAAATACAAGTCTACCACCGAGAAATACACAAAATTTTTGTCGTTTTGGGTTGATAAACTTTCAACTTCAACAATATTTTTTTCGGCATATTCGGTTGCCTTCGGCAGGTTGTTTAAGTACGTATAAATCAGGGTAATATAAACATAGATATCAGATCTTCTTTTTGTGTTATCCGTCGTAGTATGTTTAAGCGCCTCAAGATAATAATTAAGCGATGTATAGTAGTTTTCCTGGTTATAGTAAATGTTGGCTATCAGCATTAGCACTTTTGCTTTTAGAAGCGTGGTAGAATCTGTGTTAGAATACTCAGCAATATGCAATGCGGAATCCAGGTAGATTAAGGCTGTTTGGTATTCTGACGCACTTTTATAATAAAGTCCTTTTTGCAAAAAACACTTTCCCAGGCCGTCCATGTATTCCAGTTTGCGACTTAGCGTAAATGCTTCTGCCAAATAGGGTGCAACATCCTTTCTTTCTTTTAAGAATATCGCCGTGTACAAAACGTTTATCAATGCATCTACCCTTGCCGTATCAGCCTTAGGATAATTGCTAAGATTTATTAATGCCCTCGCCTTTCGTTTTTCATATGATTCGAAGTTGCCGGTTTGCGCTTTCGACAAAAGACAGACAACTGAAAGCAAAATGGCTAATAGGATGGAAGTAATTTTGATGCGTCCCATAACAGGATGAGTGTTGGTGGCTGCAAAATTGCAATTATTTTTAAATATATGCAATCCAATACAGTTACTTTTTTGTGAAGAAAGTTTTGAAACGCCTCACTACGGCCGATAAGAAAGCTGTTAGTTTGTTTATCGATAAATTTTTCATTCATAAAAAGTACAGGCACTTATTCAGATTCACAAACTAAATTTCTACCAGAATACTTTTTTGAGAATTAGGCTTGGCCTAGTCGAATTCATATTGGGTACCGCAGCATTTTAAGAATTATTTTTTCTGGTAAAATGTAGCCTAAAAATCACGTCTTCACGTTAGTAGCAGTATTTTAAATATAAAGACATTTGTATCTGCCGGAAAGTTACCCAACTAATATTTTTCTATGAGCGGTTTCAATTTGATACACTTAACGGCAATTTTTTTTCAAATTTTTTAGTTAGTGTCAGCTATTACATAGTCAGCCATTAAAGGAATATCAGGCAATGAGAAGTAAGATTTATAGTAAGTAAAACCTATCGGCGGCATTATGTTTTTATAACTCAATTTGAACGTAATATTAGTAGACGGAGTGTCTATATAATTTTAGGCATCTCCCTCATGTGAACCATGTAAAACATATAGCTTCTATGGAGCCTCATTCGGGTGAATTTAATATTGTCGGAAGGGTTGCCAACCTTGTGCAGGTTCTTTTCTGCTAAAAACTTTTTAAAAAAGGTTGGCAATCCTCTATTGAGCTGCGACAATTTTAAATATGCCCCCTCATTATCTAATTTATTTTGCTTTCTACAAATATCTCAACTTTCTAAAAATCGGGACAAATTCTTTGGTGGTCTTTCATTTTCAAATTCTAAAATAACTCCGCTAATGGGGTAAATCAAAATAATAATATATAAATCAACTTATGAAAATTGGATTTTTTAGAACCAGTTATCTGGTATTAGGTTTGTTATCGTTTTTGTCTTGCCGTAAACAGGATGCAACTCCTGTTGTTGATAATATCCGGGATCTTTCCCTTGACAGTTTAAAGGTAATTACCTCAAACATTCCAACTGCTTTTTATACCGATTTAGCTTTTATCAACCCCACTACGGGCTTTGCGGTAACGGACGGTTCCATTGTTAAAACAACTGATGGCGGCCATTCCTGGACATCCATTATGCCACCGGTAAATGCCGGGTTTAGAGAAATACAATTTACCGATTTCCGGACAGGCTACATAGTTGGGGGAAACAGTTTGGGTCCGGTCTTGCTAAAAACAACAGACGGAGGTGATAGTTGGATACGAAAAAATTTACCATTAACAGGAAGTATTAACGGGTTCTATTTTGTTGATAATAACAAAGGGTTTTTAACAGGCGAAAATTTCTTTATCAAAACTACTGATGGCGGCGAAACATGGGTAAATGTTAAACCGGGCGCTGCAAGAGTTTACAATGATGTTGAGTTTAAAAATTCTTTGGAGGGCACAGTCACTGCTTCAGATGGAGTGTATTTTACAACAAAAGATGGAGGCGCAACGTGGGATAGCCTCAAAACACCAGATAGCAGCCCGCTGTTTGATATTTATTATACCGGGTCAAAGGTTTTGGCTGTAAAATCAAGCGATACATTGGTTGATTTAGCTAATCATTATGCCGTTACTAAAAAGCCTTTTGCTGTCAATAAATTATTATTCACCAATACCAATAAGAGC
>JBGSWA010000484.1:0-2794 GCA_041752645.1 Gillisia sp.
ACCCATTGTCGAACCAATCTGCATAATTCTTGTCTATAAACTTGCAGAATTGATTGTTGGCCTCGAGTTTCTGGGATTCCAGGATTTCGAACATGCCGCTGTCCTCGATGGCCTCCAGCTGCAGTTCCCAATAGACCAGGCGCTGGTAGAGTTCTGCCCAGCCCTCAAAGGAATTGATGGAGGACATATCCATGGATATTTTTCTGAACTCCTGCTGATAGTTGGAAGTGGTTTTTTCTGTGATCAGTCGGGAATGGTCCAGGTTCTTTTTTAAACTGAGCAGGATTTGGTGGGGATTCACGGGTTTAATGAGATAATCCGCGATTTTAGAACCTATGGCATCTTCCATGATATATTCCTCCTCGCTCTTGGTGATCATCACTATTGGAATTTCCGCCCGTTTTTCCTTAATTTCAAACAAGGTTTCCAATCCGGATAATCCCGGCATGTTTTCATCCAGAAATACGATGTCAAAGTTTTCCTTTTCTATTTTCTCGATGGCTTCCATTCCACTTTTGCAGGTGGTGACCTTATAATTTTTGGATTCCAGAAAAAGTATGTGCGGCTTGAGCATGTCTATTTCATCATCGGCCCAAAGTATCTTGATTTCATTCATTTAAAATATATTTATATGTCATCTTTATCAGAATTTATGAGTAAAAATGGCTCCTGGTTTTTCAAATGTCCATTATGGACATCATATATGTATCTTTGTTATAAATTTAAAGGATTTTAAGCTTGGCAATTATAACTAAACTAAAATTATTTAACGATCCAATTTACGGATTTATTACTATTCCCAGCGATCGGATCTTCAGGATAATTGCGCATCCCTACTTTCAAAGACTGCGCCGAATTACCCAAATGGGCTTGTCTTATCTGGTGTATCCCGGAGCGCATCATACCCGATTTCATCATGCACTGGGGTGTCTGCACCTGATGCAAAAAACCATCGAGATCCTTCGCTTTAAAGGGATTGAGATATCCTCAGAGGAGGAGGAAGCCCTGCAAATTGCCATCCTATTGCACGATATTGGTCACGGCCCCTTCTCCCATGCCATGGAAAATTCCATAGTCGAGGGAGTATCCCACGAGCATATTTCCCTGCTTTTTATGGAAGAAATGAACCGGGAATTTAACCAAAGTTTAACGCTTGCCATCGAGATCTTTAAAGGGAGCTATCCCCGCAAATTCATGAACCAGCTTGTTTCAAGCCAACTGGATATGGACCGGCTGGATTATCTTAAACGGGACAGTTTTTTTTCCGGGGTGCCCGAGGGAAACATCAACTCTGAGCGCATTATTACCATGTTATATGTGGTAAAGGACAAGCTGGTTGTGGAGGAAAAGGGGATTTATTCGGTGGAAAAATTTCTTGTTGCCAGAAGACTCATGTACTGGCAGGTATATTTGCACAAAACCAGTGTAGGGGCAGAACAATTACTGATCCGGGTGCTGCAGCGCGCCAAGGAACTGACAGATTTGGGCAATAAACTGGAATGCAGCCCTGGCCTGTCCTATTTTCTGAACAATAAAATAAACCTGGAAAACTTTGATCTCCCCACCCTGAAGGTCTTTTCAAAGCTGGACGATTACGATGTAATTTCAGCGATGAAGCAATGGATGGAAACAGACGATTTTGTCCTGAGAAGCCTGAGCCAAATGCTTCTCAACAGGGATTTGCTGAAGGTAAAATTAAAAAACAAACCGCCTTCTCAGGAAAAATTAAAAAAGTATAGGGAAGCATTGGGGATAAAATATAAGCTAAGCCAGGCGGAAGCAGCCTATTTTGTTTTCAGCGGGGAGATCTCAAATGTGGCTTATTCCAGCGAAAAGGACAATATTCAAATTCTCCATCGCAACGGAAAAACCACTGATGTTGCCAGGGCTTCAGACCAATTAAATTTAAAAGCATTGTCCAAAGAGGTAACAAAGTATTATATCTGTTATCCAAAGGCCAAAGATTAACTCATTTTCTTTACTTTTGCCACAATGAAATTTACAGCAGCACAAATAGCCGAGATTTTAGAAGGTACTGTCGATGGAGATCCGGAGACCGAAGTTTTTAAATTGGCTAAAATAGAAGAAGGCACAAAAGGTTCGTTGACCTTTTTGAGCAATCCCAGGTACACCTCATATATTTATTCTACGAATGCCACAATTGTCATTGTCAAAGATGATTTTCAAATTGAGGAAAAAATAGAGACCACCCTGATCCGGGTTAAGGATCCCTATAAGGCATTTTCGACTTTATTGGATTATTACAATGAGGTCCAACTAAATAAAAGTGGGATCGAGGAACCTCATTATATTTCCGAATCTGCTGTTTATGGGGAGAATATTTATCTTGGAGCATTTTCGTATTTGGGTAAAAACGTAAAAATTGGATCGGATGTAAAGATCTATCCAAACTCGTATATAGGCGATAATGTTAGCATTGGTGACAATACAGTGATATTTGCCGGAGTTAAAATATATTCGGAAACCGTCATTGGAAATTTCTGCGTAATCCACAGCGGCTCTGTATTAGGGGCCGATGGTTTTGGGTTTAGCCCGAATGAAGCGGGGGAATATTCAAAAGTTCCTCAGATAGGCAATGTTATATTAGAGGATTTTGTGGATATTGGCGCCGGTACCACCATTGATCGTGCAACCCTGGGCTCAACTATTATCCGGAAAGGGGTGAAAATTGACAACCAGGTGCAAATTGCCCATAACGTTGAAATTGGACGGCATACAGCCATTGCCGCACAAACAGGCATCGCAGGCTCTACCAAAATAGGTGAAAATTGCC
>JBGSWA010000485.1:0-6149 GCA_041752645.1 Gillisia sp.
CCAAAGATAGGTGATATGGAATAAAAGCCTTTACTATGATTCCGGTTTAATTGAAAATTCGCTAAACCTGAATTGTGTAAAATTCCATATCTTTGACTTGTATTAGAATTTGAACCTAGAGTATGAAAATTATAATCGCCGGTGCGGGAGAAGTCGGCTTTCATTTGGCAAAATTACTTTCCTATGAGTCTCAGGATATAACCTTAATTGACAACAACAGGGAAAATCTAATCTATGCCGATACCCATCTGGATATCAGAACCCTAAAAGGCGACGCTACCTCCATAGCCATTTTAAAGGATGCACAGGTGAAAAATGTGGATTTGTTCATTGGGGTAACCTCCAGTGAGGCTACCAACATTACCGTGTGTGTTTTGGCAAAACAATTGGGTGCAAAACGCACAATCGCAAGAATTTCAAATACCGAATTTCTAGAAAATAAAAAGGAAATAGGTTTTGTTAAATTTGGGATTGACGAACTTATTTCCCCGGAGGCACTTGCGGCAACAGAAATATCACAACATTTAAATCAATCCGCATTTAGCGATAGCTACGAGTTTGAAAACGGGGCCCTGACGATGATTGGTCTTAATTTATCCAGGACCGCTAATTTTGTCGGTAAAACAGTAAAGGAAGCAGCCCAAATATTTCCTAAATTACATTTCGTCCCTATTGCCATTCAAAGATTTGGGACCCAATATACCTTAATTCCCAGGGGGGACACCCAGTTCAAGGAAGGTGATCTGGTTTATTTTATCACGGTCAACAGTGGGGTAGAAGAATTGTATAAACTTACCGGGAAGGTCAAACAGACCATTAAAAATGTGATGATCCTAGGCGGAAGTAAGATCGGTAAAAAAACAGCCCGGGATTTGTGCAGGAATAATTTCAACGTAAAACTTATAGAAAGCGATAGGGAAAAAGCCTTCGATCTTGCAGATGAATTGCCCGACACCCTGGTAATCAACAGCGATGGACGGAATGTAGAGTTACTGGAGGAAGAAAACATTCACGAAATGGATGCTTTTATTTCCGTAACGGGAAATTCAGAAACCAACATTATGTCCTGTTTGGTAGCCAAGAGCAAAGGTGTAAAGAAAACAATTGCCTTGGTTGAAAATATGGACTATTTTCATTTGAGCCATTCTATAGGAATAGATACCTTGATTAATAAAAAATTGCTGGCGGCAAATAATATTTTCCGTTATATCCGAAAAGGGGAAGTGGTGGCCATGACCAAGCTGAACAATATGAATGCAGAGCTTTTGGAATTTATAGTAAATTCTTCTTCACAGGTTTGCAATAAAAAAATAAAGGAGCTCAATTTTCCCCGGTCTGCAATTATAGGTGGGATTGTGCGGGATGGAGAGGGACTTATTGCCCTTGGCGATTTTGTTATAAAAGCCAGTGACCGGGTGGTGGTTTGTTGTCTTCCAAGATCTATAAAAAAGGTAGAAAAACTCTTTTTATAATGCCAAAACTCAATTACAAAGTCATCCTGCACATCATGGGTTTGCTGCTCTTGTTCAATGGAGGTTTTATGCTCACTTCAGTTGTGGTAAGTTGGTATTATGATGACGGGGTTACCCTGCAACTTTCTACGGCTGCCCTGCTTACACTGTTCTTAGCGATCCTTTTAATGTTTACCACCCGGGGACACAGTAAGGAACTCAAAAAACGGGACGGGTATGTCATTGTGACCTTTGGATGGATCTTTATGGCCTTAAGCGGTACCCTGCCTTATATTCTAAGCGAAGCGATCCCCGGTTTTACAAATGCTTTTTTTGAAACCATGTCTGGCTACACCACAACAGGCGCTACTATTTTAACCGATATTGAATCTGTTCCCAGGGGTATTTTATTCTGGCGCAGTTTAACCCATTGGCTGGGAGGCATGGGGATTATCGTTCTTGCAATTGCCATTCTTCCCCTGTTGGGGATAGGAGGGATGCAACTTTTTGCTGCTGAAGCCCCCGGGCCTAGTGCTGATAAGTTAAAACCCAGGATTACCGATACTGCCAAACGCTTATGGCTAATCTATCTATCTTATACCGTGGCAGAGACCATTTTGTTGAAGGTTGCCGGAATGAGCTTTTTTGATGCCATCAACCATTCCTTCAGCACCCTGTCCACAGGAGGATTTTCGACGAAAAATGCAAGCCTGGCATATTGGAATGATCAACCGGTTATTCAATATATTGTCATTATTTTTATGTTTTTTGCGGGTTCTAATTTTGTGCTGAGTTATTTCGCCTTTAAAGGAAAAATTCAAAAGATTTTACACGATGATGAATTTAAATGGTATTTCATCTTTATTGCAGTCTTTACGGGTATAGCGGCATTAATCATCTATTTTCAAGCCGATGTCTCGGTATCCTCCATCGATCATCCAATGGTTTGGGGAGAGGCCGAAAGTGCCTTCAGGCATAGCCTGTTTCAGGTCCTTACCATTGTTACCACCACCGGATTTATATCTGCGGATTATACGCTGTGGACGCCCTTTCTCAGCGTGTTGTTTTTTGGATTGATGTTCCTGGGGGGATCCGCCGGATCCACCGCCGGGGGAGTCAAGGTGATGCGGCATCTTATCATGATCCGAAACGGAATTATAGAATTTAAACGGTCCTTGCATCCCAACGCCGTGTTGCCGGTGCGTTATAACGGAAAATCGATCAACAAGGAAATTGTTTTTAACATCCTGGGATTTTTTATCCTGTATATGTTGGCCTTTATTATCGGGTCGCTGGGGTTTGCCCTGATGGGAATCGATTTTCAAACCGCAATAGGCGGGGCCGCATCATCCCTGGGGAATATAGGCCCTGCCCTGGGCAATTTAGGGCCTATCAATAATTATGATATACTTCCTCCCCTCGGAAAATGGTGGTCTGCCTTTTTAATGCTTATTGGGAGGCTCGAATTATTTACGGTGTTGATACTCTTTACCCCGTTTTTCTGGCGGAACAGGTAAGTGTTAAAATTGAAATTTTGACAAATAAAAAAATCAGTCTGGCAGAGCCAAACTGATTTTTGAAATAGGAACTTTCCTGTAATATATTAAGCTTCGGACACAGCGGATTTTATCCGTTTTAAAGCCTCCTGAATTTGAGTCTCACTCGCAGCATAAGAGATCCTGATACAATCCGGATTTCCAAAGGCATCCCCGGTTACGGTCGCAACTAATGCTTCTTCCAATAAAAACAAAGAAAAATCTGTGGCGTCTTTTATAAGATGGCCTTTAATTGTTTTTCCGAAGAAATACGAGATATCCGGAAAAACATAAAATGCACCTTCTGGTTCGGGGGTTTTAAATCCCTTAATTTCATTCATCAAAGAGATGATCAATCTGCGGCGCTCCTTAAAGGTATCCACCATAAATTGAATTTTGCTTACCGGGGCTTGCAGCGCAGTAATAACTGCACGTTGCGCGATGCAATTAGCTCCACTGGTGATTTGTCCCTGTATTTTGGTACAGGCCTTTGCAATCCATTCCGGAGCACCGATATATCCTATTCTCCATCCGGTCATGGCAAAAGCCTTGGAAACGCCGTTAACGGTGATCACCCTGTCATACATATCATCAAATTGAGCCATTGAAGCGTGAGCTCCCACAAAATTGATGTGTTCGTAAATTTCATCGCTGACAATGATTATATTGGGATATTTCACCAGCACATCGGCCAGAGCGCGCAGTTCCTCTTCACTGTAAACCATTCCACTGGGGTTGCAGGGAGAACTGTACCAGATCATCCTTGTTTTTGGGGTGATCGCAGCTTCCAGTTGTTCAGGAGTGATCTTAAAATTGCCCTCTGCCGAGGTCGGCAATTCAACAGGGGTTCCGTCGGAGAGTTTTATGAGATCGGCATAGCTCACCCAGTACGGGCAAGGTAAAAGCACTTCATCTCCAGGGTTTAACATGACCATAGCGATATTGGCCAAGGATTGTTTTGCCCCTGTGGAAACCACAATCTGGGAACGGGTGTAATTTAGGCCATTGTCCCTTTTAAACTTTAATGTAATGGCATCTTTCAATTCCACATATCCGTCTACCGGGGAATAGGAGCTGTAATTATCGTTTATTGCCTGAATTGCGGCCTCCTTAATAAAATCGGGGGTGTTAAAATCCGGTTCTCCAAGGCTAAGGCCTATAATGTCTTTTCCTTCTTCCCTTAATTCACGGGTTTTGGCAGCCATGGCCAGGGTTTGTGAGGTGGCTAAATTGTTAATTCTGTCTGATAATTTTTGTTGCATGAAAGTTGGTTGGTTTTTATATAAATTTAAGTTGATATTACCGGTTTGGCGCCCATTGCCTTTAAATGTTTAAAATGGGCAATAATTGCCTCCCGGGTTGTTTTAAACTCATTGTAAGGCAAATTGCATTCCCCTGCAGTTTGCTTGACGATCTCTGCGATTTTGGTATAATGCACATGACTTATATTCGGAAAAATATGATGTTCTACCTGATGATTTAGGCCTCCGGTAAACCAATTTACAATTTTATTTTTCGGGGCAAAATTCACCGTAGTAAATAACTGATGGATAGCCCAGGTGTTTTTCATGGATCCGGTTTTATCCGGCATAGGCATTTGGGTTTCATTTACTACATGAGCCAACTGAAAAACGATGCTTAAAATAAGCCCGGCAGTATAATGCATCACGAAAAATCCGATGAGGATCTTCCACCAGGCAATTGAGAGGATCAGCATTGGGAGAACTATCCAGACACTCAGATAGATCAATTTTGTGATGGCGAGAATACTCCATTGTTTGGTTGGGCTGGGCAGTTTTCCGTAGGCGAGTTTTCGCGATAAGTACCTCTTTGTTTGTTTGAAATCTGTGGTAAGCGCCCAGTTAAAAGTGAGCAACCCGTATAGGAAAACAGAATAATAGTGTTGAAATCTATGAAACTTTAACCACTTGGCGTTATCTGAAAACCGGATTATTCTTCCGGCATCCAGATCTTCATCATGACCCGGAATATTGGTATAGGTGTGGTGGAGCACGTTGTGTTGCACCTGCCAGTTATATACATTTCCAGCCAAAATATAAATGGTACTGCCCATGAAGTTATTGAGCCATTTTTTGGAAGAATATGCCCCGTGATTCCCATCGTGCATAATATTCATTCCAACCCCTGCCATTCCAATGCCCATGACAATTGTCAGGAGCAGCATCCACCATTGAGAGATTTCAAGGCTCAAGATTAAAAAGTAAGGTGCAAGAAAAAGGGAGAACATTACAATGGTTTTGATGTGCAGTTTCCAGTTTCCTGTTTTTGGAAGGTTGTTTTCTTTAAAGTACGCATTGACACGCTTGTTGAGCGTACGAAAAAACTGTGCGGAATCGGTTCTTGAGAAGCGTATATTTTCATGGTTCACTTGCATATTTTCCCTTTTTATGTTTCCAAAGGTAAAACTTTATTATTCACTGTTTTAATTTGTGAGTGAAATTAACAATTTGATTACTTTTGTGAAAAATTAAAGAATTTGGAGCTGATACAAAAATATTTCCCCAATTTAACTGAACTGCAAATTGCCCAATTTGCAGCACTGCAGGAACTTTACAAGGATTGGAACCTGAAAATTAACGTGGTTTCCAGAAAGGATATCGAGGAACTATACCTGCGGCATGTGTTGCATTCCATGGGAATCGCCAAAATACAGGAATTTAAACCCGAAGCCAGGATTTTGGATGTGGGTACAGGCGGGGGATTTCCCGGGATACCCCTGGCTATTTTATTTCCTGAGACTCATTTTCATTTGGTGGATTCCATAGGGAAAAAAATAAAAGTCGTCAAGGAGGTCGTGGAAGGCCTGCAGCTTAAAAATGTAAGGACTACCAATGCCAGGGTGGAAGAAATAAAAGGAAACTACGATTTCATTGTGAGCAGGGCAGTAGCTGCAATGCCAACCTTTGTATACTGGGTAAAAGGGAAAATAGCCAAAACCAGTTCTCACGAACTTAAGAACGGGATTTTATATTTGAAAGGTGGGGATCTAATAGAAGAATTACAGGATTACAGCTCGGCGAAAATTTATAACCTATCCGAATATTTCTCAGAAGAGTTTTACCAGACCAAAAAGCTGGTACACCTTCCTTTAAAATTCAAAGGTTGAGATCCAACCTTTAAAATTCAAGGCCCAAAAATATAG
>JBGSWA010000486.1:0-4878 GCA_041752645.1 Gillisia sp.
CAGATACATCCATCATTGTAAAAAATGCTAACTCAGTAACCATCTATATTTCTATCGCCACTAATTTCAATAATTATATGGATATAAGTGGCAATGAAAATGAAAGGGCAGCATCTTATCTGGAAGAAGCTACAAAAAAATCCTTTAATACATTATTAAAAGATCATGTTGCTACCTATCAAAAATATTTCAACCGTGTTTCACTTGATTTGGGAAACTCAGAAAATAAAGATCTTCCAACTGATGAACGCCTGAAAATTATCCACACAGCCAATGACCCGGCATTTGCTGCTTTGTATTTTCAATATGGACGCTATTTGCTCATATCCTCTTCACAACCAGGTGGTCAACCTGCCAATCTTCAGGGAATTTGGAATAACAGGTTATATCCGGCATGGGACAGCAAGTACACCATTAATATCAATGCAGAAATGAATTATTGGCCGGCTGAAAAAACAAATCTTTCAGAACTACATGAGCCGTTTTTGCAAATGGTAAAAGAAATGGCAGTTGCCGGAGAAAAAACCGCTACTGATATGTACGGTACCAGAGGCTGGATGGCCCATCATAATACGGATATATGGCGTGCAACAGGTGCGGTAGATGGAGCCTTCTGGGGATTATGGAATCAGGGAGGAGGTTGGACCAGTCAGCATCTTTGGGATCATTATTTATATACAGGAGATAAAAATTTTCTTCAAACAGCTTATCCTGTTTTAAAAGGAGCAGCCCTATTCTATGTTGACTTTTTAATAGAACATCCTGTTAAGCATTGGCTGATTATTAATCCTGATGAATCACCGGAAAATGCTCCAAAAGCACATCAGGGGTCGTCATTAGATGCAGGCACTACCATGAGCAATCAAATTGCATTTGATGTATTCAGCTCAACCATAAGGGCTGCAGAAATATTGCAAAAAGATTCCAAATTTATTGATACCATGAAGCAAATGAGAAGTAGATTAGCACCCATGCAAATTGGTCAATACGGGCAGTTGCAGGAATGGTTGGATGATATTGATGACCCTAAGGACAATCACCGGCACGTTTCTCATTTATATGGATTGTTCCCTTCAAATCAGATATCTGCCTATCGTACGCCTGCATTATTTAATGCAGCAAAAACCACACTCACACAACAGGGTGATGTATCTACAGGTTGGAGTATGGGATGGAAAGTAAATTGGTGGGCGAGATTACAAGATGGAAACCACGCATATAAATTAATCCAAAATCAACTAACCCCATTGAGTGTAAATCCCGGCGGTGGTGGTACATACAATAATCTGTTTGATGCCCATCCTCCCTTTCAGATTGACGGTAATTTTGGTTGCACATCCGGCATAGCAGAAATGCTGATGCAGAGTGCAGACGGAGCGATTCAACTATTGCCCGCACTGCCCGATGCCTGGAAAATAGAAGGACCCATAAAAGGACTTAAAGCTGTTGGCGGATTTGAAATTGTAGAAATGCAATGGAAAGATGCAAAAGTGGTTAAACTCATAATAAAGTCAAACTTAGGTGGTAATCTAAGAATCAGAACTCCAAATGATGTAGCCTTATCCGATGGGATAATTACATTGGCTTCGGGAGAAAATAGCAACCCATTTTACCAGGTAGCAAAATCGCTGGAAGCACATATTTCTTCCAAAGCAACTATATTGCCATTAGCACTAAAACAAACTTTACTATATGATATTGATACAAGGCAAGGACAGCATTTAATTTTTAAAATAAAATAATCTCCTACAAATTCAAAAAAGTCAACTGTTAATAATCATTCAGAGAGTCTAATAATTACAGGTAGTACATCATTCAGAAATAACGGATAATGGTTATACACAAAAACATGAATATGAATAAAAAATATTTTATCCCTATATTATTTTTAGTTAGTATCTGCTTTGCTTTTATCCAAATAAATGCACAAAAAGCAATCAACCCAATCATTTTTGCAGATGTGCCGGATATGTCCATGATTCGTGTAGGGGATACATATTATATGAGCAGTACAACCATGCACATGAGTCCGGGTGTTCCTATAATGATGTCTAAAGATTTAGTAAACTGGAAGCTGGTAAGTTATGCTTACGATACATTGGCCAATATAGATGAATTAAATCTCAACAATGGAAAAAATGTTTATGGCAGGGGTTCATGGGCGAGTTGTCTGCGATACCATAATGGAATGTATTACGTTTCCACTTTTTCGCAAACCCCCAATAAAACCTTAATCTATTATACAAAAAATATTGAGAAGGGCCCCTGGAAAAGAATCGATTTCTCCCCTTCTTATCACGATCATTCTATTTTTTTTGATGACGATGGAAAAGTGTACATGATTTATGGAGCAGGTAAATTACGAATACAGGAATTTAAAAATGATTTATCAGGTACACAACCTGGAACTGAGAAAGTATTGATTGAAAATGCGAGTGCACCGGCAGGAGACAAGATTATGTTGAATGCAGAAGGGTCACAACTATTTAAAATAAAAGGTCAATATTATCTATTCAATATTGTGTGGCCAAGAGGGGGAATGCGTACCGTTTTAATTCACCGGGCGGAAAAAATTACCGGTCCATGGGAAGGCAGGATAGCTTTACAGGATTTAGGGGTTGCGCAAGGTGGTTTGATTGATATGCCGGATGGCAACTGGTACTCCTATCTTTTTCGTGATTATGGAGCAGTTGGTCGTATTCCTTACCTGGTTCCTGTTAATTGGCAAAATGGCTGGCCTGTTTTAGGTGTTGATGGCAAAGTACCTGCCACTTTGGATTTACCTGCAAACGGAAGTTTAATTCCCGGCATTGTACATTCAGATGAATTTACCCGCAACAAAAAAGAAGCTGCCTTGCCGCTTGTGTGGCAATGGAATCATAATCCTGAAAATAGTTTATGGTCGTTGAAAGATAGAAAAGGTTTTCTCCGCCTTAAAACGGGAAGAATTGATACATCTTTTTTATTGGCAAGAAATACGTTAACTCAACGAACCATCGGTCCGGTTTGTTCTGGCAGTGTATCGCTTGATGTATCGAATATGAAAGACGGTGATTTCGCAGGATTGTGTTTGTTGCAAAAAAATTACGGCATCGTTGGTGTTCAGGTAAATGGTAATAACAAATCAATTGTAATGATAAATGCTACCGGAGGTATACCAGTTGAAGCTGCATCAATTCCCATGAACCAACAGGTTATCTATTTTAAAGCGCAATGCGATTTTACCGATAAAAAAGATCTGGCAGATTTCTTCTACAGTCTTGATGGAAATAATTGGACGCCGATTGGTACACAATTAAAAATGGCTTATACATTACCACATTTTATGGGCTATCGTTTTGGATTATTTAATTATGCCACCAAAGAAATCGGTGGATATGCTGATTTCGACTATTTCCGAATAACAGATACTTTTAAAACTAAATAACTAAATTTTAAAGGATATGAAACGATTATTTTCCTTACTGATAATTTTTGGCTTGGTAAAAAATAGTATTGCACAAACTTCAGTCAATACAATCAGCAGCCCTGATAATAATATTATGGTTACCTGTGATGTGACGAATTTATATTATTCTATTACTTATAAAGGAGTCGCTGTGCTACAAAATTCAAAACTTGGAGTCCTGAGAGAAGATGAAGATTTCTCCAAAGATTTAAAATTGGTAAAAGTTAATAATCCTGCCATTGTAAAAGATAGTTATACCATGCTGAATGCGAAAAAGAAAAACATCATCTATGAAGCCAATCAAAGAATTTTTGAAACTCAAACATCTTCCGGAAAAAAAATGAATATCATTTTTCGTGTTTCAAATGATGGTGTAGCCTTTCAATATGAGTTTCCTGAAATCTCAAAGGACATAAAAAAGATTCAATCAGAAGCAACAAGTTTTCATTTTAACGAAGGTACCAGAGCTTGGTTACAACCCAAAACTGAAGCCCAAACCGGGTTTGAACATACCAATCCTTCTTATGAAGCACATTATAAAATTGACATTGCAACCGGCACGCCATCACCCGGCCAAAACGGATGGGTTTACCCTGCACTATTTAATTATAAGAATACCTGGATCATGATTACAGAAGCTGCTTTGGGCAATACCTATTGTGGAACAGCCTTGCAACAATATTCGCCGGACAATGAGTATAAAATAAATTTCCCAGAACCTCCGGAAGTATTTACAAATGGTAAACCAACCTTGAACCCTGAATCAACGCTACCCTGGAAAACTCCGTGGAGAATTATTGTATTAGGCAGCATGAAAAATATTATGGAATCTACATTAGGTACAGACCTTGCATTACCTGCCATAAAAATGGATCCAGGTTTTATTAAACCTGGCAAAGCATCCTGGAGTTGGGTTTTGCAAAAAGATGATTCTACTATTTATTCGGTCCAAAAAAAATTCATTGATTATGCAGCTAATATGAACTGGCAATATTGTTTAATTGATGCTGTATGGGATAAGACAATTGGCTATGACTCCATAAAATTATTGGTTGATTATGCAAAGAACAAAAATGTAGGAATTCTTTTATGGTACAATTCCGCAGGTAGTTGGAACACTGTAAAAATGACACCCAAGGACAAACTACTAACACATGAAAGTCGTGACGCAGAATTTTCAAGATTACAGCAAATGGGTATTAAGGGGATTAAAGTTGATTTTTTTGCCGGTGATGGTCAGTCCATGATAAACTACTATCAGGACATTCTGGAAGATGCAGCAGCGAATAAATTACTGGTAAATTTTCATGGTGCAACCTTACCAAGAGGATTACAAAGAACCTATCCAAATTTCATGACTGCCGAGGGAGTTCAAGGCTATGAAATGATAACCTTTAATCAAAATGATGCAAATCGATATCCCCAACATG
>JBGSWA010000487.1:0-5988 GCA_041752645.1 Gillisia sp.
AGTATACAGTTACCTTTTTATAGTAATTTTAATACATGCTGTAACATTGGGTTACAGCAAGTTCTTGCGTATTTTCTTTTCAAAAAATCAAATTCTTAATAAACACCCCTTTTCATTTCAACCTCTCTTACTACTACCCTATAATATTACCCCTCTATACTTAATCAATTTTTTAATGCCCCCTACCATATGTTGCTATTCAATACCTATCAAACGCCGGTAAAAGCTACCATTAAATTCCTTACGCTACTAAAAGTGAAGGTGAATGCAAGTACTATCAATGAGACTTTGCAAAATCACCCTGATTGGCCAAGTTTATTGTGTATTTCAGATGCATAGAATAGCTGGAATGTGTCCAATGCGGCAGGCAAAATTCTCTGGGAAGACATTGACAAACTACCTGTTCCTTTCATGGCATATATGTATAATCCAGAGCATCCCATTGCAGTTCTAACAAGGGTTTCGGAAAATAAATTGGAAGCATTTCGGCATAATTTTACCAAGCCAACCATTATATTAGGGAAACTTGCTTTGAATAGTATTATTTAATGTTAAGTATCAAATCAATGTGGAACAAGCCAAAATGGTAAACATGACAAAAATAATGTATAAGTGGTAATTTTTTTTATTAATATTTAAATTAAAGACGAATGAAAACAAAAAAAATGAACATTGCCAATATTACTGGCAAATTGAACAGGGCGGAGATGAAAAACATTTTAGCGGGAGTGGGATGTGAAGACGAAGATCAAGAGGAGGGAGTAGCACCAATATGTACATCATGTAATAGTGATGCAGATTGTCCAGCTTTCAAGGTTTGTAGAAGTTCTCCGTCATGCATTTATCAATCAAAAGTTTGTGCAAAGCCCATTTATTGTTGACTTTCTTCAGGGAGATTTCCATTTGTAAATTAAATGAATCTCCCTGTAAATTATTTATAAAAACTGCGCCGCATATTTTCATATTTATACTCAAGATTTTAAAATTTCCTTATGAAGCTACTTTTGATAATTACTGTTTTTTTATCAACGATAAATATTTCATTATCACAGTCTGAAGTTTTTACCATTGAAGGATATGTAAGGAATGTTGACACTGGAAAAATTTATTTAGTTCCAGTAGTTTCTGATGAAAAATATTATGGGGCAAGTTTTTTGAATGACTCTGCAATAATAAAGGATGGTTATTTTAAAATAAACAGAAAAGCATTGGATTATAATACCTATGCATATCGATTAGTTTTACAAAGTCCGTTACAAAGCGGTGTTACTGATTTTATTTTTATCAGTGGGAAAAGTGTTTTTGTAGAAATTGATACTGTATCCACGCATGTTTCACCAAGAATTGCTAATTCTATTGATCAAAATGAAATAGCATCTGAATACAATCCATTCTTTAGCAATTTTGTAGGAAGGGTAAATGCATTCAATGAGTATGAAGAAGAATTGTACATTCAATTCAACAACAATTTGCCTAAAGAAAAAATTCATGAAATAGAAACTACACAAAAGCAATTTCATCTACAATCAGACTCATTGTTTAGGGTATATGCTTCAAACCATCCCAATTCTCAGGTAACTTTATGGAAGATGGTAGAGCGTTTAGAGAATCTTGGTTTTAATAGTGAATACAAAAGTATATTTGAAAGGTTACCTGATAAGTTGCAAAATTCACTTATTGGCCGAAGGTTTTATACTGATATTTTGGAAATGGAAGTACTTAGAAATGGTTCCGTCTTTCCTGCAATTCGGTTTGAAAATACCCGTGGTGAAATTTTATCATTTGATTCAACGCTTTTAGGAAAGTCATTTACCCTTGTAGATTTTTGGTTTACAGATTGTAGCCCATGTAGACAGCAGTTTCCTGAATTTAAACGCCTTTTTAGTAGATATAAAGATAATGGCTTTCAAATAGTTGGCATTTCTATAGACGGAGCGTCCAAAATAAATGCATGGAACAACATAATTAATAAAGAAATGCTAGTTTGGCATCAACTATTAGATAAAGGTGGAGTAGTTACCCAACAGCTTGGTATCAATGCATTTCCAACAAATTTTATGTTAGATCGTAATGGTGAGATAATTAAAAAAAACATTACTCTTACAGAACTTGAGTCTTTGTTAAAGGGCATGAAATAAAATGTAGAAATTCTAAATTAAAGGAAACTTTATAAAAAATGAGCATACTCTATTTTGGCAGGCGAAGTGCCCTTAATGCTTTTTTTAATCCCATTTCACGTATTATATTAATACTATAAGATCATTATAAATAATTTACATTTATAGTTATTTATTTAACATACTTCAAAAATTTATTTATCTCTCAAGTACATAAAGAATGTTACTATTCAATACATACCAAACGCCGGTAAAAGCAACCTTAAATTTTCTTTCGCTGTTAAAAGTAAAAGTAAATGCCGGCACCGTTAATGAAACGCTTCAAAACCATCCGGATTGGCCCAGTTTATTATGTATTTCAGATGCTTTGAATAGTTGGAATGTTCCCAATGCAGCCGGCAAAATTGCCTGGACAGATATTGATCAGTTACCGGTGCCCTTTATGGCTTATATGTATAACCCGGAGCATCCAATTGCAGTGGTTACTCATGTAGATGACCAAAATGTACTATCATATAATCACCGATTTAATAAGACAACCATTTTAAAAAGGGAAACCTTTTTTGAACAATGGAAAGGCATTTATTTATTAGCGGAACCAACTACGGAATCCGGCGAAAAAAATTACAGCAATCAAAAATGGAAGCAATTATTTACGGGGTTATTACCAGCAGCCCTAAGCCTTTTCATGCTTTTGATAGTCATACAAAAATTAGCCAATACAATCCGTTTATTTGGCATTGAAGAAAACCCCGCTTCCATTTGGATACAATTGGGTATACTCCTGGCAGGAATGGTCGTTTCTACTTTGCTTTTGTGGTACGAATTTGATAAAAACAACCCGTTGCTAAAGCAGGTATGTACAGGGATAGCCAAAGGCGATTGTAACGCCATACTTACCGGAGCTCAATCCAAAGTATTTAGCTGGCTAAGCTGGAGTGAAGTAGGATTTATATATTTTACGGGCGGGTTACTCACGCTTTTGTATGGAACTTCCCTGAACAGTTCTATACATTTGTTAGGATGGTTCCATGTATTGGCCCTACCCTATACCCTTTTCTCGGTATATTATCAATGGCGTATAGCAAAACAATGGTGTGTATTATGCCTAGCGGTTCAGGTAATATTGGTTACAGGGGTACTTAATTATTTTACAGGTAGTTACCAAACAACCTTTGCTTTTATTACGCAGGATAGCATGCTGAATGCTTTGGCCTGTTATATAGTTCCTGCTTTATTATGGTTTTCATTAAAACCTTATTTGCTACATTTACAACAGGCAAAAACAACCAAACGACAATATTTACGTATTAAATTTAATACAGAAATATTTGAAACATTACTTAAAAAACAAAAAGCCGTTGGCCTGCCTGAAAGCGATTTGGGTATAACCCTTGGTTCAAACCATGCAAAACATACCCTTGTAAAAGTTTGTAACCCATACTGTGGCCCATGTAGCAAGGCGCATCCTAAAATTGAAAACCTACTACATAGCTTGCCCAACTTAAAGGCACATATTATATTTACAACTCCCAACAATCCTGCTCATAGTGCTTACAACCCGGTTAGCCATTTATTAGCTATTCAGGAAAAAGGGAAAGATGAAACCCTGATAAAACAAGCTTTGGATGATTGGTACCTCGCTGACAAGAAAGACTATCCCGGATTTGCAGCAAAATACCCCATGAATGGATCATTAACCCAACAGGGCAATAAAATTAGTCAGATGGATCAGTGGTGTAAAAAGGCAGAAATACATGCCACACCTACCGTTTTTATTACAGTACCAGGAAAGCAGAAAACGGATGAACCCCTTCTTTACAAAATTCCCGAAGCTTACAGCATAGAGGATTTACAATATTTTTTGCAGGAATAGCTCCCTTGCAGAAAAGCCCGGAGGAGCTAACATATGTGGCCACGTATGTAGCCGGGCGGCCAACACCCATGATGCCTAAAGGTTGGGTATTGTATTTTAATTTTGTCAAATTTAAATTGTAAAAAAATGAACAATGTAAAAATCAGCCTTTCGAATGTACAAGGCAAACTTAGCAGAATGGAGATGAAACAGGTACTTGGAGGATTGGTTTTAGTGCCTGAAGATGATGAAGGCCAATGCAGTGGAAAATGCTCCTATTTAGGTAGTCTTAGTCCTACTGACTGGAGGGAGGGAAAATGTATTATTAATACAGCTCCAATGCAAACCGGCTGTGCATGTGAAAAGCCAAATAATGAAGGAACAGTTGCTGGGTGCATCCAGCAGTAACCTTTATGGAAATTAGGGAGATTAATTATTTAATCTCCCTAATTAATACTAAATTGATTTCCTAATAATAAATAAACATCAGCCCACATAGTATATTTAAGGAAGCCTTCTGTAAATCAAAAAGTAGAAATTTCAGGCAATCTAAAAAACAACAAATGAAATTTAATCTAATTTTAATTCTAGGACTAATAATATATTCTTCTCCTGTATTGGCAAATGGGAAACCATTTAATACCCACATTCAAATTAATTTAGCTGAATATGGAAGAGATATTGATTCTCTAGAAGTTGAAGTTCAATTATTTAATAGTTTTCTCGGTACATACTATCAAATTTATAAATCTTTTTTAGTTCCTGCAGCAAATATTGGTATTGATTTCTCACTTCCAGAAATAAGTACAGGAATCATTAATATTAAAGAAAATGGAAAAGTTGTTAGTTCATCTGGTTCAATTATTTTTAATGGAGATACCTTAATTGGGCGACCAGGTACTCCTAAAGAGTCACTTATTGTAAGAGGTGGAGAAAATGAATTTATGCAGAATAACTTTATGCTTCCATTTATTTTGCCATCCATTATTTCAAATCATCCCTCCTTTAAGCAAAAAATGGTTCAACGAGCATACGACTTACAAATTCCCGAAGACCCGATGCTTCAGGCCATTTACATGGAATATCTCAGAAATGTAATATCACTTGTACGCCAATATCCAAATAGCTTTCACATTTTAAACAGGTTATACGATCGAGCTTCTAATATAACTTTGAAAACATTGGATACGGCACTAACTATTTTTAGTGAGCGCATACTAAAAACAGTACCAGGTAGAAATTTAAAAATATATGTTGCGAATGGGAAATGGCTCCTTAACAAGCCTGACTTGAATACAGTACCTCTAGTTTCAGTATCCGAAAAAGAATTATCCCTCGGGTCTATCATAGATTCTACCAAACATACTTTTATTGATTTTTGGGCAAGTTGGTGTGTGCCATGCAGAGCATTTAATACCAGCCTTGCTCAAAAGTATTCAGACCTTGATACCAATGCCATTCAAATCATATCCATTAGCCTGGATGAGGACACTAATAAATGGAAAAAAGCTTTGACTAAGGATCAATTGCCCTGGCTCAATATCATTGATCCCTCCTTCAAGGGTTTTAATGGCGACCTTGCCCAATTGTTTAATATTCAATTTATACCACAATCCTTTTTGTTCGATAAAAAAGGGAATATCGTACAAATGAATCTGTCCATAGAGGAGCTAATGAAAATTGGAAAAGAATGAAAAAAACTAACTTATCTTCTGCAAGAATAGCTCCCTTGCAGAAAAGTCCGGCGGAGCTACTCTTTGCGGCCGCATAGAGAGCCGGGCGGCCAAAACCCAAGATGCTTAAAGGTTGGGTATGGAATTTTATTTAATAATGAAATAAATTTTAATACAATGAACAATGTAAAAATCAGCCTTGCGAATGTACAAGGCAAACTTAGCAGAGCTCAAATGAAAAAGGTACTTGGAGGCGTTGAAGAATTTGGAGAGGGTATTGAAAGGTGCCAGGATCAATGTCAAACTGTCACGGATTGTCCTTCCGATAGAACTTGTGGTGGTG
>JBGSWA010000488.1:0-3251 GCA_041752645.1 Gillisia sp.
GGATAAAGAAAGTACACTAAATACGATTAAAAAACTAACCGTTGATGGAACCGCTTACAGTAGCCAATTACAATTTGATAAAGAGGGTACAAAAGCCAATCCAGTTTTATTAAATGATGTCAATTCAGCAGATCCCGAAATAATCGGGAAGTATTTAATTCAACTTTCTGCAACATGGAAGCCGGGACATGAAGAGAGCGATACGATGAAAATCGGCAGCCTGTATGGCTTTGAATTATTTGTAAGACGACAAAGGGAAACCTACGATGACAAAGGAATGTTTGAGTACCACTATAAAAATATCCTCTTTGCTGAGAGTAAAGAAAGTGGTATAAAATATTTATGGAACCAGGGTCATATCAATATTGATACCCCCAGGATTGCAGCCAGGTATTTCATAAATGCTATTGACCGGGTAAATGCTTTAAAAGAAAAGTATGAAAAGAATCTGCAGGAGTTGGAGCAAAACATTCCTATGCTACAGCAATTGGTTGTAAAACCATTTGAAAAAGAAAACGAACTGGCTCAGTTTAAAAAAGATGTTTCAAAATTGGAACGGGAAATTTCTATTAAGATTCAGGAGAACCAGATGAAGCAGCATGTGGTGGTGGATGAAAATGTTATTGAGGTGAAGGAGGTCCCAGTGGTTAAGATAGAAAAATCATTATTGCCTAAAAAAGTAATTACCGATAGAAAAGTAAAGGGAGTGAGAATTTGAATCTATTAGGAATTTCATTCTCAATCCCTTTCGTTGTACCTATTTCCTCATATTCACCGAATACTTTGGTTTTGCTTCGTCTGAAAAGTCAAGTATAATATCATAAGTGCCAGCTTCTATTTTAATATTTTCTCCATACATGTCTAATATCGTATCATTTCCATTGTCTCCATAATTAATATTCCAGTCATTATTAAACCGAAATTTTAATTCGCCTGTACTTAATGTTATATTGCTCAAAACCCACAAACCTCTTTTCAAGGCATCTTCGGTAAATTTAATATCAGGCATATTTGCTTCCCAGCCTTTGGATGTTGCAGTGCCGATTAATCCCCAGGTTGGATAAATTCTTTTACCGGTAATATCCTGTCCACCTTGGTGTATAATTAATTCATTAAATATTCCATCCTCGTTTTTCAAAAACTCTAAGAACCCATCTGCTTCTTCTGCAAAAAAGTAATTTTCTTTTTGTGCTAATACTATTGTTTTTTGCTGTCCTGAAGCCTGTGCTACAAGCCTCCCGTCCTCCACTGTTATATACATTACAAGGGGTGGCGTTGCAACCTGATACGTACCGGTATATTTTTTTAATACCTCTTTGCTAAGCTTAATTTCAAAAGGTGTTTTATAAGGCTTGTTGTATAATATATCTAATATTTTTTTTGTGAGTATTTCTACATTAGCATTTTCATTATTGTTTAATACCACAATACAAATATCATCTTCCGGAATTCTGGCAAGATTACTCCTGTAACCTTCAAACCCTCCGCTGTGTGAAACCATTTTCTTTCCCTCATAAGATTTTATTATCCAACCATATCCATAGTTATTTTTAAAGGATAAATAGGCCTTCTCTAACGAAGCTTTTTTAATTACACTAAATTCCTGAAGACATGAATGATACTTAAATAAATCACCAACAGTTGAATATATAGCACCTGCTGAAAAAGGTCCTGTGGAATCGCCGGGAATTACTTCTTTTTTTGTTTCTTCGGAAAAAACAGAATAGCCTGTGGTTTTATTTTTATTGCTGAGATTTTTGAAATCAAACCCGCTATTTTTCATTTCCAAAGGCGTGAAAATGTATTTCCTTACGGCCATTTCATAAGAAATGCCTGTTATTTTTTTAATAATAAAACCCAGCAAATAATAACCCGAATTGCTATAACTCCAGTTAGAGCCAGGAGAAAAATCGAGTAACTTTGCAGCAAGAAAAGCTAAGAACGATTTCTCACTCTGGTCAGGCATATTATTACCATGTGTATAGTCATAGATGCCAGATGTATGGGTAAGCAAATTTTCAATAGTAATGCTATCGCCTTTTGGAAATTCAGGATAAAATTTACTTAGCTTATCTGATAATGACAGTTTTTTCAGTTCTACTAATTTTAAAATTACTGTTGATGTAAATGTTTTTGTAATAGAATAAATTTGAAAAATACTGTGTTCATCATTCATAGTTTTGCTTTGAAAATTTTTTATACCGTAACCTTTTTCAAGTAATATTTTTCCTTTTTGGGAAACCAATACTGAGCCATTAAATTTATTGACTTTGCAATAAGCATCCATCAATGCATCTAATTTTTGTTGGGTTGTATGTTGGCAAAAGAGTGCCTGTGTCAACCCGTAGGTTAACAAAATCAATAATGTTTTTTTCATTGTTAAATTTTTATTTGATTATTTTTTCAATTTCTGCTTCATACGCTGAGCCTATTGGAATTTCTGTTTGCTGAACCCAAATGTTTTTTTTATCCACTTTTCGAATATGCTTTTTTGAGACAATGTAAGAGCGGTGAACCCGAATAAAATCTGTTGCTGGTAATAATGCCTCTGCTTCGCTCATGGTAAGTCGGGAAGCTATTTTTTTGTTCTCTAACACAAGCACTACATAATTACCATTACCTTCTGCATATCGAATATCATTAAACTCAACCCGTATATGATCATAACCACTCTTGATAAACACGTACGAAATACCGGAAGAAGAATCATTTTTATTGTTTCTCAATTCATAGTGTTCATAAGCCTTGTTACAAGATTTTAAAAACCGGGCTAATGAAAAAGGCTTCAATAAATAATCAATTGCGTTCAACTCAAAACTCTCAACAGCATGTTCACTATAAGCGGTAGTAAATATTATCATTGGCGGGTTGGAAATTGATTTTAGAAACTCTATGCCTGATATATCAGGCATTTTTATATCTAAAAAAATTAAATCAACTTTATTTGTTTGAAGAAATCCCATGGCTTCAAATGAATTGGTGAAATATCCTGTCAACTCAACAAAGGTTACCTTATCTGTTAAGCTTTTGATAACTTCAAGAGCTAAGGGTTCATCATCTATTACGATTGCTTTTAACATCGAATAATATTTATTGCTTTTTAATTTATAATCAACTTCACTATAAATTCATTTTTATCTTCACTCACATTGAGTTCATGTTTGTCAGGATATAAAAGTTTTAGACGTTCTGCTACATTTTTTAACCCAATACCTGACTTCTCTTTTTCTGTATCACTTTCAAAACGGTTC
>JBGSWA010000489.1:0-5060 GCA_041752645.1 Gillisia sp.
AGTTGTACCACCCTGCATCCCGGGGTTGTGGTTTCAGAAATTGCAAGGGTGGACAATGAGGGTGTCTGGCATCCGGACCGGCCGGACCCACGCCCCGCAAACCTGATGTGGCCTGCCGATAAAGCCGCGAAGGTGATGGTAAAAGCTATTTTGAAACGGAAGCGGAATTATGTTTTTACCGGGCATGGCAAAGTATTTCTATGGATTCAGCGATGGTTTCCCGGATTGATGAGACGCATTATTGCAAAAAGCCCCAAACCGGATGCATAATAAGCGGACATAAAAATAGTGGTTGGGTTAAAATTAAAAACAGCGGATCCGGCTGCTAAACAACACCGGGTTGTAAGTCCGGGTTTGGTACTTCGTAGAAAGTACCTGGTGTTATGTTAGCTCTAATTTGACGCATATATTTGTGAAAGAGGAAAAGTGAAAGGTGAAAAGTTGCAGATCCCGTTTGTCGTTTGCCGTTTCACATTTGCCGTTTCACATTTGCCATTGCATGATTAACTTAACACTAGCTTAAGATATCTTCCAGTAGGTAGCCTTGAACCCTTAGCGACGTTTACCCCATAGTAAATCATTGAAATGAACAGCCTCCCGGAGGAAAAGCTCCCGGGAAACTAAGCGCCTCCTTGCAGGTTGCTCCGTTGGGCTTATTTGGGTGTAAAGGCGCCCGGTTCCACACAGCCCTGTTGGGCATTCCCTTCTCCCCCGTAAAAGGTTTTTACCCAATCAGCCACCCGGGAGCGAGACCGTATACCCGCAGGAACCGAAGGGCAATTTCTGCTTTCCGGAAAAAAACCGCCCCCATCCATTGCCATATCCCTCAAAATCACCATATTTATAGCTTCAAAAGAACTATAGGCTTAACACCCGGCGCTTAAACAGGGGAAGGAAGGGGTACGAAGCCACAAATGCAGGTTAGATTTCATAGGATATTAGGAAGATTTTAGGGAGGGTTAGGATTAGTGGGTAAGGGCTGAAGTGGTCATTGAAAAATAAATACTTCGCACTGTTAGCCATCTGACCAATGGGCAGTTTAGGTTCCAAGGATGAAGACACGAAAAGGAAGCACCCGGTTATTAGGTAGGAAAAGCCAAAGGAAGGGTTAAGCACCGAGCTAATCCCGGAAGAAAAGGGGGAGCAGGGATGTTGGATAAAAGAAAATAAAGGGAGGCAGGTGCGATTAATAAAAATATTGCGTATGATCCTTCAAATAGGAACGGTAGATGCAACTAATGTATATGTTCATCGCATACATAAAAAGGGGTGTCAAATACTACGCCCGATCTCAAAACCTTGAACAAGCGAAGATTTTTCGTAAATTTGATTAAATCTGGAAATTATGCGGACATTAAATGTTACTATATCAGAAATTGAATACAACAAGTTAGGCTTGAAGCAAGACAAATTAACTTTTACTGACTTAGTTGATATTGTTAGCAAGGAATTAACGCGCCAAAATTTGACCAAGTGCCTGGAACTTGCTGACAAATATGGCCTTTCAAAAATGACCATGGATGAAATTACAAGTGAAGTAAAAGCCGTTAGAAAAAATGCAAAGAATCGTAATTGATACGAACGTTATAGTTTCAGCGCTCATTCAACGTGGTTATCCAAATTTAATTATTAACGACCTTTTTATCGAACAGAAATTTCAACTTTGTATTTCAGAAGAATTATTAGCCGAGTATTATGCAGTTTTAGCAAGACCGAAGTTTACGAAATACCAGGACTTCTTTATTCGGGCAGAAGCTTTACTTGTTGAGATAGAAAGTAAAGCGGTAAAGTTTATTCCTACGATAAAGCTTGAACTGATTTCAGACGCAGATGATAACATGGTTTTAGAACTTGCTCATGAATGTCTGGCAGATTTTGTAATTACTGGCAATACCACAGATTTTACTTTTCCGACTTATCAACAGACAAAAATCATAACACCAAAAGAATATTGGGACAATCATCGACCTGGCTAAATAGCACTCCACACAATAAAGGATTACCAGATAAAAAAATGCAGCATCCTTTAGGAAGTTTTTTGCCAATGGCGATATGGATTTTAAAAACAATGCTGCTGTAATTTCTGTTGCGTTCCTTAAAGATTGTAAAGCAGTCTCCATCCACTCAATGCGATTGCAGGCTATTATGCTTTCGTACAGGAATACCGGTAAGGGTTTCCTGTACGCAACAGCTATTGCTATCGGTTCGGATGCCTGTATAAAGGTTGAGCGTTACATAAGTTTTAAAACCCCTGACATCCCCCATTTCAAGCAAAAACAAGGCTACAACCAATATCCGCCACCAGTCTGCTGCCCCATAAGCGGCTAAATAGGCAATGAATCCCCCAACCTACCCCCCAAAAATCAGTACCAACAACAGCCCTTCCGGAAAAAAATTCCTAAAAACTTTGCCATATCCCCAAAAATACCCATATTTAATTGTTGAAACTACCTTTAGCTGATTATCCGGCTCTTAAACAGACAGGAAGGAAGGGGATGAAGCCGAACTTGGATTGTAGATTACCTACTGAATAAGGAAGATTTTAGGGAGGGTTTAGGATTGGTGTGTAAGGGCTGTGGGGGCTTATTGAAAAACAAATGCTCCGCATTGAGGGCCATTTGACCAAAGGGCAGAGGCGGGTGCACAGGCAGTAGCCGCGAAACGGAAGCGCCGGTTATTGGGTAGGAAAAGCCAGAAGAGGGAATAAAATAAACGAACCCTCTGCAACACAAAAAAGGGTGTAGGAAACAGGGTGAGATAGGCGCAATTGATAAGTACTATAATATTTCTTATAACCCTTCAAATAGGAACTGTAGACTCAATAAAGTATGTGTTTATTGCATAAATAGAAAGTTAGAGGCAACCGAATTAATAAATGCTAAAAATTTGGGCAGACTAAAATGACTTCATCTGAACTTGAAAGTAAGATTGACAAATTCCGCGATTTACTGGACGATTTTGGAAAATCTACCTTTAATAGTATAGAGTTGTGGCAATTACAAAGGGAGATTTTTCAAAACTTTAAGGAGACGAATTTTTATGACCGAGAAGACCGTCAGAATAGTTGGAATAAATTTCAGGCTTTGGTTGACATTTTAAGAAAAAAACAAGAGGATATTAATATTGAAAACGAAAAATTTGCTGACGAAGCCGATAGATTTATTGACAAACTCAATGATTCTATAGGTGGCGGGCTATTTAGTAAGCGACTTGAAAAAGATGATTTTACTGAATTAAGAAAACTTTCATTGGAAATTTTTGAGTTCATTAAACAACCTCGTTTTCCTTCAAAAGAAAGAAGAGATGCGGTTTGGAAAAAGTATAATAACGCAAGAGATAAATTAAAAGAACTAGAAGATGAATACTATTCCAATATTCGTGAAAAAATAAATAAGCGAAATAGCCATTCAGAAGAACTTACTGAAAAAATTATTCGCACTATAGATGCTTGCCATCCTGATTCATCGCTTGAAGACCTTTTTGATTTAATAGGCATCCTTGTATTATATCTTTCAGGAATAGGTTTTGTACTTGGCGCGATTGGATTACTTTTAGGATTAAAAGAAGAAAAGCCAAAGAATCCCCTAAAAATAAAGTCCGACGCCCTTAGAGATGTAAAAAAATTTATTACTGAAAATAAGAATGAAATAACAAGGGAAGACAAACAAAAAATATATCGAAGGCTTGACGATGTTCAAGAAGACTTGAATAAAGCGTGGGATGTATATAAAGCGGAATTAGACGAACGAAAGAAAGAGAGGGAGCGAAAGCAAGTTGAATGGGAGAAACGACAAAAGGAATTTGAGCAAAAAAAAATCAATTGGGAAAAAAAGCAAAGAGAGTTTCTTGAAAAACTTGAAAATATATTAGAAAAGCAAAATGAATTTCTAAGCAAGATTGAGAAAAGATTAGATAGTCAAAAGGAATATCTTACCAAATTAAATGAACAATTAGAAGATCTGGAAGACAAGTATTCTGAAGCTCGAAGTGACAGTTTCCGTGATAAAGTATCAGGATGGATTGACGAAACAAAGTCCAAAATTGATAGGGTAGAGAATGATATTGATAGTATTGAAGAAAAAATAAGGGATGTTAAAAAAAGTATTGAAGACCTGGAGAAAAAAATTGACGAAGTAAGAGGTAAACTATAATGTGGAAGACTTATAGCCAACTATGAACGGCTTCCATCAACCTGTGTTTTGGATATTTAACTGGCTTGACGTATATGCCATTATGTGGACGAAATACTATTGGGCTGCGGTTTATGCTGAAGGATGTTAATTGTACTTTAAACTTTATGGAAAAGTAGGATCAGGATGATTTAATATTCAATGCCAGGTTACGTTAAGGCTTTAATAGTGCCCCAAACCGCTATGCAATCCCTACATTCCTTTTGAAAAAAACTCCTAAAAACTTTGCCATATCCCCCAAAATCACCATATTTATAGCTTCAAAAGAACTATAGGCTTAACACCCGGCGCTTAAACAGAGGGAAGAAAGGGTACAGAGCCACAAATGCAGGTTAGATTTCATAGGATATAAGGTAGATTTTAGGGAGGGTTAGGAATGGTGTATATGGTTTGGAGGCGTTCATTGGAAAACAAACGCTCCACACTGAAGGGAAACTGACCAAAGGAAAAGGGCGGGTTCACAGGGTGTGGCCCCGAAAAGGAACCGGTGTTTATCGGGTAGGAAAAGCCAAGGGAAGGAATGAGCGCAGAGGCAATACCGGAAGGAAAAGGATAGCAGGGAGGGTGGATGTAGGAATGCAAAGGGAGGCAAGCGCAATTAAAAAAACAAACTATTGCGAGAGATTATCCAATTAAAAGTAATATACGCAATAGAATAGTTGAGGTATTGCGGATAAAAATAAGTTAGTGGCAAGCATAGAGACCAGCAGTAGCACAACAACAAACAAACGTATGCATTCTACCAACCCCATGCTTTTTATGCTGATTTGGAGTAGTAGTTTTGCGGCAGTAGATCTTTGATTTTATTGATAGGATGGTCTTTTATGATGGATAGTACTTCTGTAAGCCATGTCATAGGTTCAATATTGT
>JBGSWA010000490.1:0-8041 GCA_041752645.1 Gillisia sp.
AGGTTATTAAACAGCAATCCGGACCAATTGACCGGGGAAATTAAAACATTCAATGCCCAATTATCAGCTAAACCCGGATCAACCGTTTCGGAATTTTATCAATCCCTTTACCAGCTCCAATTGAAGTATTACCGGAATGAATACGTATATAAAAACCTGATAACCAGGAAAATATTACTTGGCAGACATTCACTGAATACAACGGTTCAAATGGGTGAATTTGCCATTGGACGATCTATAGCTGATTTGGTAATGGTGAACGGAAGGTGTGAAGTGTATGAAATTAAAACAGAATTGGATAGCCCTGCAAAACTAAAAACACAATTAAGTGATTACAGGGCATTTTCACCATACATAAATATAGTAACGCATGAAAATATTGCAGTCAAATATGAAAATATTGCAAAAAAGCAAGGATTGGGCTTATGGTTGTTAACCAACCGAAACCAGCTACGCCTCATACAGGAACCCATTTTCCAACCAGAAGGGTTGAATGTTGAGCTAATGATGAGGAGTTTGCGGAAACCAGAGTATGATGCAGTATTGGCAGCAAATTTTGGAACCTTAGATGCCGTACCGGGCATTCAATACTTCCGGGAGCGTTTTGCACTCGCAAGGCAAATGGAACCGTATGTATTTCACAGGTTAATGCTCGATGTATTGAAAAAGAGACAATTGAAAAAGCCCACCCTATTTCAGCGTGGATGCGAACTTGACCCGTTTTATTATTTATTGTACGCTTTAAATCTTACAGAGAAAGAATATCTGAAATTCAATATATTTTTGAACCAAACCCTGTAGTATGTATTATCCCTATTTCCGCGGAAAACAATTTGAACTGCTTGCCTTGAGAGAAATGGCAGATACTTTAGCTGTTTCAGGGAAAATTATACCCATCATTGAACCGGTAAGTAAAAACCTTTCCGGTTTTGAAAGAGCATTGGATGCATTCAATGAAAAGAAAATCAGGTTAATAATTGTTTGCAACCCAACCGAAGGAGATTTTAAACTGCAACCACAACTGTTGCTTGATTTTTTGAGACCACGGCTTATTGCAAACACATTGATTGAAATTGGTATTTTAGTTCATAACAGGACCAACTTTGAATTGGTAGAAGAATTTGCAGCATCACTTCATGGCCATACAACTATTAATATGGTACATAGGGCTTATTTGAATGACGCAGAAGCCTTTTCGAATTTTTGCTTACAATTTCCTGTTCAGTACCATTTTTCCGGGCCGGATGTACAGGTACGTAGGTACAGGGGCATTGTGAAGCCCGAAAGCAGGATTATTCTTGAAGATAAATTTATTGCTCAGGAACAAAACAAGGATTATCTGAATGTACCGGAAGAGATATTCAGTGATGAGCATTTATACTTTCATGAAGATGGGTATGCAGGATTTGGAGATTATACCACTATTGGGATTGGTTTTTCGGAAGGAGGTGGGGCACCGGTGGCCGTGGCTATTCACCTTACTTTCAAAAAACCGAACGGTATCATCTGGATACGGCATTTTGTTTCAGATACCAATGTCGGCCAAACTGATGTGGCCGGAAAATTCGGGGAAGCGCTGATTAAGTTAATTGATTTTGCGAATGAAAATCAACTGGAAAGCAAGGCACTCGAAAAATTCCGGGAGCATTATGCCTTACAGCATTATCCTGGTCTTGGAAGTATTAAAAAGCTTTCCATTATGCACCATCTTGAATTGATGACTAAAATCCTTTCCTGATATGTTTTGCTGTACACAATGCTTTAATGATAAGGAGTTAAAGGGTTTTATTATTGACAACTCTACTCAGACAGGTCTTTGTGATTTTTGCAGTACAGGAGGAGCAGATTTATTGGAACCAAGAGAATTGGACAGTCTGTTTTCCAAATTGCTGGATATCTATGAACCCCTGCCTGAGCCTGATGAAGGGGCTGATAATCTGAATCTGTTGGATATTATTCAAAGGGATTGGCATGTGTTTAGTGATCAATTGGATGAAGATAAGAGAGAAACCCTATTTAATCAAATCATAAGTTCGCTGAAAATTAATTTCCTTAATATTTGGGATGTTCCGTTAAGATTGAAAAAGCCATCTACGAAGGAGGATGAACCAATATTCCAGGAATCAAAATGGGAAGCTTTTGCCCGCGAAATAAAATTTGAAAACCGGTATTTCCTTAAAGAATCCATTAATCTGAAATTGCTGGAAGAATTGCTGGAATGGCTGAAACATACTTATATGACCGGTAAAGTTTTTTACCGGGGCCGGATATCTGAAAAGATAGAAGGATATCCGGCTGATAAAATGGGAAAGCCACCCATTCAAAATGCTGTTTCAGGCCGTGCCAACCCTACAGGTATTCCTTATTTGTATGTTTCTGCAGACCCGTTAACCACTTTGTACGAATGTCGGGCAGGGCACCTTGATTATATAACCATAGCTGATTTCAGGTTGATTCAACCATTATCCGTTATCAGGTTAAGGCGTGTGGATGATTTTAGTCCATTTCCGGAAGAAATTGATACCCTTAAGTTTGCAATAAATCGAAAATACCTGAAAAGGTTGGAAGAAGAACTTTCCCGTCCGGTTAGAAGGTTTGATAAGGAGTTGGACTATTTGCCCTCCCAGTATTTATGTGAATATGTAAAATCATTGGGTTATGATGGTATTGAATATAAGAGTTCGCTGAAGGAGGATGGAATAAACCTTGCTATTTTTAATGAAGAGAAACTTCGCATTGTAAAATTACAGGTAATGGAAGTCACAGGGCTGCATATGGAGCCGAATTTGTTGGATGAGAAGGTTATTGAAAACGTTTAAGGAATATATATTTAAGAATATTACCATTACAAGGGACTATTAAATTTTATTTATTAAATCAAAAGCACTACCCCTGAATGTTGGGTCTTTTAACATTTCATCAAATAAATTCATTGCTCTATTGATATAATCATAGTTTTTTGTTTCAGCCTCGTATAACCCATTTAAAGCTCCGACCACAATTTTTACTGGTTCACTACCATCATAATGTGGGCCGTTAATAGAATTTGGCTTGTCGTAAATACTATAATTAGATATTAAATCAATACATTCAACTGGATATTGTTTGCTGCATTTTACTAAAAAATCGAAATAGTAATGAGGCTCTCTTTTTGCAACTTTTGAAGTGTGGAATTTATCAATGAGTTGGATATATTCTTTGAAATGAGAAGGTTCCATTTCATGCAAAAATGCTCCATTATATTCTTGAACTATTTCTTTTACATCGTTGTTTAAAAACATATAAAAAAGATCGTAGCACTTCTTTTTAGTTGCTTCATCTGTGCCAATAAAGTTTTTAATTGCTACATCAATCATTTTCGATTTTGCTTTATCACTTTTATCCAAAGCTTGTTGAAGTAATTTATAACTTCCTTCTTGTTCCAAAAGCCAGGCAATTGCCAGGATTATAGCTAAATGTTCAATCAAGCTTTCATATGCTAGTGCATTCTTGAAATATGGAATTAATGCTTCAAAATTATATCTGGAAAGATATTGAGCTGTATTTAATGAATATTTATATATATTTTCTTCATTTCGATCATTTGTAAAGGCTAAAAAAACCTGAAGTGTTTTTTCCTTATTTAAATGCATAAGGAATGCCATATTATTAAATGCACAAAGACGAACACTTAAAATTGGATCATCAGCAGCAAGCATAACAGTATTAAAAATTTTTTCGGAAAATATTTTTTTATAATAGCATTTGATAACTTCGGCTAAAGCAGCACCCCTAACTGTATTAGAGTACTCTTGATTTTTTATTTTATTGGTTAAGAACCTATCTGGGTGCTCATGATTTATGGTTAAGTATGACAGGAAATCAAATATTTCTTCATCTACAAGATCATTTTTGTGTAAATAATTAGTTAGCCAAATAACTTGCATTAGGGCATTTAAATCTTTGATTCTTTGTATTGATTTCTTATATAAATGTTGAAATTTATCGGGTTCATATTTTGCCTTTTCCATACCTGATAAACCTTCGGCTATATATTCATCAGCAATTCCCTCAGTTGAAATAATTTCCATTAAGAATGGGTGGAAATATTCTGGTCTTTCTTCAACAGCTTTTTCGAATTCTTTTGAATGTTGGGTTATGCCACCACGCCGGTTGAAACAGGGGAACTCTTTATTATTATTATTATTATTAAATCGAAGCATTGTGTTTCTCCAGTCTTCTAATGTAAGGTATTTGTAAGCTCTATTTTCTAATGGAGGTTTTACTCTTTGCAATATAGAGCCTTTTGGTAGATCATTTGTGATAACTCCATACCTCCTTTCTAATTCATTTAAATGGCGTTTAATATTGGGGTATTTATTGATTTCTACTTTAGGTATTGAGGACAGATACTCAAATGTGAGATAACCGAAATAACTACAAATGATTTTTTTGTCATTTTCAATTTGAATATAATATTCTTTGTTTTGGGATTTAATAGATGTAATTATCTCAATAATTTCATATTTCTCATTCCTATCCAAGTAAGTAAATGAAGTGTTCAATAAATTTCGTATGTGATATTTAAGAGATCTATTTTCTGGATCATTTAAAAGTACATCTTTTATAATAAAATAAATATAGCCTTTACACTTTTCCGGAGCATTGGTATAGCATGCACAACAGATTATTTGTAATGTCGTATGTTTTGAAGTATGGTAGTTTAAAATAAAATTGTTAATAGCTGCAGATGCTGTTAATGAAAGTTCTTTTGCAGCATCAAAACACTAACTGCACTAATTTTTTGTCTTCATCATCTATGTATTCTTTGTTTAACATAAATGAACCATAAATATGATCATATCGATAATATTCGTCTTCACCATCAATAGGATGATGATTTGAAATATTATTATTAATCAATTCTATTCCAAACTCAAAAAATTTTTCCTTGTTTACTTTTGATAGACTATTTAAAATATTGCATAGTTGATGCTCTTTAATTGAACTTTGGCTAGGATCTATTTCAGGCTCTTTAGCTAAAACGATTTTTAATTGGGTTACGCACCAATCAAAATTGTAGGGTATAGCATCCTCGATCACATGTAGCCTGTGATAGAAATCTTCCTTAATATTATCAGCATATTTTTCAAAAACAATAAATGAAAGGGGATAATCCCAAGTGTTTAAACCCAGGAGTATCCATCTGATAGTTTGACTATCATTTGGAAATCTTTTTAGTTGATGTAGGTAATTAATCGCTTTAACTCTATTAGTTTTAAAAGCTTTCCTGATTATGGAAGCCCAAATGTTTAATTTCAAGTTTTCTTCTGGAATTGATAGCTGAACATTTTGTTTTTTTGGCTTAATTAATCCGAAAAGTTTGAATTTTGTAGATTGTGGATAAATTAGCTTATCTAAAATTTGATTGTCAACCAAAATGGGGAACCATTTATTACCTATAACAGACTCTAAAAATGGAAGGAAAAATTGTTTACATTTAATTAATTTATTAGCTACTAAATCAATTTCGTCTATTTCGGGATTTTGTATAAATCCAAGTTCTTGAATAATAAGAAGTTGAATATGAAAGCGGTATTTCTTGGAAAAGAGTATATTTCTCGTAATTTCTATATATTTTTTAAAGTGTGTCTGCCTTAAATATGCAATCATAGTTTTTAAGGTTGGCCTTATATAAATACTTTGGTATTCATTTTGAATATATTGCTCTATTGATTGACCTGTATGAATAAAAGACCGAGCGAAACTATAATCATAAAAAGTTTGATGAAAAAATTGGAGTTGATTTTGTGTGATTAGAACAAGACCATCATTTTTCAATTTCGCTAAAATCATATTATCGCATTCGCGCAGTTCTTTAACATCAACAGACAGGGTATTGAGCTTGCGTAATACATGTATAATATTATAAAGAGTTGATTCAATTAAACTACTATTGGAGCCAGTAGTTGTTTGAACCCATAATTCATCCATCAAGTCTATTGCTGTATTTATTCTGCTAATATTAGTTTTTGAATTATAAGTCTTACATAATATTTCAAGATAACTAGGAATTTTTATCAAATCTACAAGTTGTTCTGATAATGAATTGATTTTGAGATTAAGTTTTTCAATAATTGGCTCAATTTGTTTACCTGACAATTTCTCAACATCGACTTTTTCAAATTTTTTAAAATATGAGAATTCAAAATTGTATGTAAGATCAAACTCTCGTATTGCGATTACAATCCTAATTTTATTTTTTAAAAATTCTGGTTTATCTTTAATAATTAAAAGAATATTATCTATTAATTGTCTGTACACGTCCAAATATGTACGCCTTGAAGTAACAGATGTAGATAAGGAATCGATTTGATCTATTAATACAACAACTTGCTTATTATTCTTTAATAATAATTCCGTAAGTTGCTCTAACGGAAATTTTAAATTGGTAAGCTCATTGAAATGCTTTACAGATTCTGCAGGATAGCGATCTGCTTTTATTCCGATTACTGGAATTTTTTTCTTTTGGAGTTCAATAAGTGTATCTTTTAGAATAACTGATTTACCAAAGCCGGGGTTTCCTGTAAGCATTAATATTGGCTCTTTTTCTTTTTGTAATTTATTATTGAGCCAATTTAATACTTTTACAGTTTCATTTCGGGGGATATGGGAATTCGAAACATTTGATAAATCATCTTTCCAATCCGCCAACTGAATCGAAGCTATATTAAATTTTTTAATAATTTCTTCTTCAGTTAAATTAATATTAGCTAGCATCTCTGGAATAGCATTTATTCTTGAAAGTATTTCATTCGTGCTGTCCTTAATAAGAGCATTGTCTGTTACCATTTTTATATTAAAAAATAATACCAAGACTTGTTTATTGTAGTCTTTGGTTAATTCAATGTCTAAATCTTGAGGAACTTTTTTATTGATTTTTATTGACCTAAATTTTGAAAATAATTCAGACTTTATTTTTTCAAAATTAATATTTCTAAATGTTGCCGAATACTTCTTCTTTAAATCATTAAACCACTTTTCAATCTTATCCTCCTTAAAAATCGCCTCACTGAAATTTTCAATTAATTCAATTGCAGGTTTTGTAAATCCTTTTGACACTATAAAGTAGTAATGAAAGTTTACTGGATCGGGCATCAAGCTTTTGTCTATTATAGTATAAAGAAGATACTTTATAACCTCTTTAGCAACTTCTGGCTTATCCACATTTTCAGAATACTTTTTACATTGAATTACCCCTGCTGCCCTTCCATTTTTATAAAGGATACAATCTTCCCCGTAGTCACTTGATGCTGTTGTTAAAAATATATCATCAAATAAATTGTTCCAATTTTCTTCATTTTCTATTTTCTGCTTATAAATTGAATAAATTAACTCTTCAAATCTTCTATCAGAAGGTAACTCATTGTAGAGATAACTTCCATCTCCTGAAACGGGTGTTTTGTCTGGATAATCGATAATTTTAGGCTTAATAAGGTTAATCATATGAATATAAAAAATAAATTTAATTATAATTTTTGACCGAGAATTACATTCTTTTAAATTACGTGATTTGAATTTAAATTAATTTCCCCAAAAGTATGAAATGAATTGCAGGAAATTTCTTTCTCCTATCTTCGCGAGTAGCTGATTTTTTGCTTATGAGCGTATGTCTGTGTGTCTACGTATAAAACAGACCCAGGCCAATGGGGTTGGTATATACATCCTTTGGCAATATGATTTTTTACAAACCAAAATAATTTTCCGCAGACGGGAAACTGATGGTCTACCTGTGGTTTATAAAAATTTTCTTTGCTCCTGATATTTTTATTTCAAATGCAGGTTTTGTGCCTTCGAGGGCTTTCAAGCAATTAGCCTAGCCAATGCCTGAGGACTATGGGTTATTGGATTTTGCAATCTGAACCATTCTGGCCTGGCAGGGCGAAGTGACTCTGGAAACTATAAACAGGATTTGAGGGCAGTGATCAGGATATCATATTGCACAATATCCTGCTTTTGGGTGAGACAGTGAAGAAAAGAATTTGGATAACAATCTCCGGAA
>JBGSWA010000491.1:0-6046 GCA_041752645.1 Gillisia sp.
CCCCGGTAATTTGCAGGAAGAACTTGCTGATAAAACAGAATCCATCATTGACGATGCCATTGCTGAAATCAGGAATGTTGCCCATAACCTGATGCCAAAAGGACTTTCCTCCAACGGACTCATTAACACGCTGACCGAGTATTTTGAAAACACCCAACAATTGTACAGTAAAAATATTCTGTTTACACACAAGGTTTCAGAGCAACTGGGAGCAGAATTGCAAACCAATTTGTACCGCATTATTTGTGAGCTGGTGCTGAATGCTGCCCGACACAGCAAGGCTGCTTTTATTAATGTACATATACAATGCTCACATGGAAAGGTTACACTCAGCGTTTACGATGATGGCCAGGGATTTTTAAAACAGCAGCATAAAGACAACCAAACACTTGGTTTGCAAAGTGCTGAAAGCAGGGTGCATTACTTAAAAGGGGAATTCAATTTACAAACACAAAATGGAAAAGGAACCATCATAGATATAGAAATACCTGTTACAGTTTAACCAAACCCAGGTGAGAAGCTTTTAAAATTAACCCGATACGGTTCTTCACTTCAAACTTTTCAAATAACCTTGCCCGGTAGGTATCTACAGTAGATTCACTTAAAAACATTTTTTTGGCAATGGCTGCATAGCCCATATCGGAGCATAAATAATCCAGCAATTCTTTTTCCCTGCCAGTGAATTCGGGTATAATGGCCGATTCCTGTTTTTTGGTTACATGCTTGTGAATATTACTGGTAATGATGGGTGTATAGTAATAGCCAAATTTTACCACTTGCTGCAGGGCAAACAACAACTCCTCCGCACCAATGCTTTTGAGCAGGTAGCCCTTTACGCCGTACTGTAGCATCTGAATCACATTGTTCTCATCTTCTTCCATAGTAAGCGCCAGCACATTCACTTGCTTCGGGTTTTCAAATATCCACTTCGCAACCTCCGTACCGCTCATGCCGGGCATTACAATGTCCAGCAACATAATATCAGGCATCGGGACAGGCTGTTTCAACCGTTCAATAGCCTGCACGCCATCCTTCGCCGTCCAGCAAACGGTGAAGCCCTCAAAATCATCAATCAATCCGGCCAGCGAATCACTGAATATTTTGTGATCATCAACAAGTGCAACCGTTGTCATCCCTTAAAGTTAAAATATTTAACAAACAGTAATTACATGAATTTTATCATGGTTTTTCATGATGGAGATTAGGGGATTATCAAGATGTGGTAGGGATTTTGTCAAGGTAGTTTTAATTTAGAAAATAACGGTTTCTATTTCGAATACATAAATAAAAAAACTTGGAAAATATCGTGGAAACACTCTTGATAGTGATATTTATTTAGTCAATTTTCGTTACCTAATTAGTTAGCCAAGTGCAAGCTTCACTTAATCCTTTTATTTTATTTCTTTATTTGGCATTTATTGCGACATTCCTTTTCCATGTATATTAAATGGCATTTGTTTTTTGCTACAATAAGGCATCAAATAATAGTTCCTCTATTTTCTTGTACTTTTTTTCTTTATGCAGCTCCTCTAATTTTACAATTACTTGTTGTTCATTTTGTATTAACTACTTTTTTTAACAGTTTTTGGTATGGGCCTCGGCTACCGAGGTTTTATATATTATGGTATATAAGTTTTCTCTAAGCAGGTGCAAATGGCATTGGCTATAATGCCGGCATAAAAGTCGTCGCTGGCGGCGCTGAGGTCGTCTTGCATAAAGCCACATTCTAATATATGCGATAACATTTTAGGTTTGCGTATCCAGCCAAGTGTACCATGGTTGCTATCTGTATCCGGCCGGCTCCAACTGGTTTTGTTAGCACCATTGGCCTTAAATACTTCTGCCATTTTATTGGAAATGGCTTTGCTTTCAAAACTGGTAGGGTGGTAATACACACCTGCCCGCTTTGCCATACTGCTTTTTACAAATTTCCCTACACTGTCCTTATGTATTTCAAGTGCCCAATCGGTATTTGCATCGTACTGGGCATTTATGTACTGCATTGTTTTGCTTAGCCCATAATCAGGCACTAGCACCACCGAAAGCCCATTTTTAGTTAATTTACTCGCAAGCAAAGTGGATATTTGTTTAGCTTCTACATTTTCGGTAAAGCTACCCAATTTCGCACCGGGGTCGTAGCTTTCGCTTGCTAGCCCGCCATGCCCTACAGAGAGAATGATACGGTTAACTGATTCTAATCTTGTGAACATTGTTTTGGTTTTATGATTTAGATAAAAAGGTCAATTAGTGTCCCGGCATTAAATTTTCACACATTATTTTTTTTTTGATTCCTCAGAAATCACAATCTTATATTCAGATCAAATTGTTATCATTGTTAGTTTTTTTTAAAGGTTGGTGTTAACAAACCGCCTCTAATGGAATTGCCTTAGAGAAAGCTAATACATAAAACCTTTGTATCATTCCTGCTAGGTCGGGGTGAATTCTTCTCTATTTTGTAATTAAAAGTGGTGTAGGTTTTATCACTCACTGTCTTCTTTGCACAGTATGTTTTTAATTAATTGATTAAAATTTCTCAGCTAGCCAAATTTCAAAATGATTTTCTCTTGCAGTAGTACTTTTTGGTACTTTAACAGCTTTTGTATTAATATACCTGTTAGGAAACGCTTCTTTTAGTTTAGATATGATTTCGTTTGCTGTTTGCATTTCGTCGTCTTTGTAATACCTTACCTCAGTATTTATTGGTGCTAATGCTTTAACAATCTGAACATTTTCAACTCCAGGAGTTATAAACCCAATCTTTGAAAACATCCTTTTTATATCGTTTCCAGTTGGTCTTTGTGACTCATTAGCAATTTGAATATAAATTCTTGGTTTTAATGCCTTGCTTAGTGTGTTTTTAGGTTTTCTAAATATTTCAATTTTGTAGGTTACTAAATTTCCTTTTAAACTTGAAATGAATTTAACAAATGAAATTTTATACTTCACAAGCGTATCATAAACTATAAATTCATAAGGCTTATCCTTAGAAATAAATACTCCCTTATTTAAAGTCTTATCAATTTCCCATTTACTCTCAAATGTATTTGCTTTTCGCAAATATGTATTTATTACAATGCCATTTTCTTTTGCATCTGTTATCATAACTAATATCTTATCGACTTGTACAAAGTCACCTGTAGCTTTTGTACGTACATAAGTTTCGTTAACAAAAGGAATTGAATTTGAAGTTAGTTTGGGTGAATTAGATTTTAAACTACTTTTTGATGTTTTAATTGAGAATTTTGGATAAAGGTTTACGATTTTTAAGTCAGTATTAAAATCCGCTAAAAAACTATTTCTGACCGTATCAGATAATCCTTTGGTTGATGGAAATATTGAATAATTTAATTCATTATATACACAATAAAATCCGGATGAATCACTTTTAAAATCCGTTATGGCAATATGCTCAAAATCATAATAGGATTGTAATAAATCCCCTTTTTTATGCCATGCTAAATATTCATTACCAATGAGCTTAACGACCTTAGATGAAGCTATATTCTGAGAAGTATCAAATAATATTAAAGTATCAGAAAAATTTTCTTTGTTCCTCTCAATCTTTGAAGACGTATCATATAAGCTAGATAAACGAAAAAATATTTCTTTTTCAATTATTGTATCTAAAGAAAGTTTATTGTCCTTTGCTCTTTCCTTACTAATAGAGTCTAATTTATAATATACCGAATAGAGACTTAATTTTTGTGTCAAATCCATAGTTGCAAGGGAAGAATCGGTAGAACTCGTGACAAAATAATTATAATTTGTTTCAGAAACTATATCGAGTATTGTCTTTTTCAAAAATGTCTTTTTTATAATGAAAAATAAAACGACCGCAACTAAAAAACCAGCGGCCACAATCAAGATACGGGCATATATTCTTTTAATTCTCTTGGCAGATTCTTCTAATTTTAGCTGTGCTTCTGTTAACTCAAATTTAGTATTCTCTAGTTCATAAGTATCAATACGTCCATCCAATGCTTTCCAATCTAGTTCGTATGCCAGCAATTTGCTTAACCGAGCATAGGCAGAGCTAATACTACCAGGTTTTTCCAAGTCATTTTTACTTTCAAGAACGGGAATATTTTCACCAAAACTCCATTTAGTTACATAAGGGATACTTAATTTATTTAAAGCTGTAATTGGTTCTACTCCAACCGGTAACCAATTCTCAAAAAATCTAGAAAATTCTTTTGCATATTTTTCTCTCCAAGCATCGGCAGTATCTATTTCATTATTTGGTTCATCTCTACAAGGTATAGGTAAAACCGTTAGTTTTCCTCTGGTTACAGGCAAGTCTTTATGTGCTATTAAAGCTCTTTCATAAAGTTTATTAATTCCATTTATATTTTGATTATTAATAACAAATAATAGTACAAGTATATCAGGTAAAAGAACTGTGCAAACATCTCCAATGTCGGTAATTCCTGTACGACTATCGATAAATATAAAATCATAGTCAGATTCATTAATCCACTCTTCACGTAAGTCATTAAGAAAATTACCAACACCATCCTCAAATAATTTTTCCCAATTTAATTTTTGAACTTTTTTGTGATAATTATCGTCTTGCTTTCCAGCTGTAATCATATGAAGACTAACATTATCAAATAAAATTTTAATAACACAATCTTTCCAGTTTAATTGCTCTTGGTTTTCAATATTGAGTAGTAAATCTGTTACGCCAAATGTTTCACTAACACTTTTACTAAACTTTATATGCTTTTTTTCAAAAAAATTATGAAGACCAGGTGCTTCTAAATCCCAATCTATTATTAATACTTTTTTACCCCATTTAGCTAATAGAGAGGCAACATTCACTAATGCCATAGATCTACCTACCCCACCCTTATATGAATAAAAAGTGATTACTTTACAAAACTTACTTTCCATTATTTTTCTTTTAATTTAATTAGTGGAAGCTCTTTTGAATTCCAGTTTTTTTTGAATTTCAGTAACTTCTACTATTGGAAAATTATCATCAAAATTTGGAGCATTTCTTATTTTAGATGCAATATCCTTTGAGAAAATCTTTAGTTCCTTATCAAATTCAACTGCTGCTGCAGTATTCCAAAAGGCACTAATAGTTGAAGCATAACTATTAAAATTTTTAAACTGTATTTGCTTTGCTAAATCTGGAAAATGCTCCCCATCATGATAGCTTGCAGGTATAATAAGTTTATTTGTTCTTGTTTTTTGCCTTTCAATAAAAGAATGAAATTCACTTAGACACCAATTTGAAGTAAAATAATCTGGCGACCATATTGCAACTAAACATTTAGATCTTTTTAAAGCATCTCTAATATCATCACCAAAAATATCACCCGCTTCTATTGTTTCAGTATCAAAAAAAACATTGAATTCATTTTCAGAAAGCGACAACTCATTCCGAACATAAAAACAAACCCTTTCTTTTACCTCTTCGTGCCATGCACGGGTTAATCTATTTCGTTTGTAGCTAAAAAAAATATCGAATGCGTAAGGCATATTAACTGAATTATTGATTTAAACAATAGAGTGTTCCGAAATGGTTACATTCGTTATCCAACCAATAATGGGTTCGGCAGAATCGCCGGTTTTGGTTAAAAAAACATCTTGGCAAGTCTTGTATTTTTCCATGATATTTTTTGCAACTAATAGGTTGGCATCTTCTGGGATAAATTTAACAGAATTATCAAAACGGTCTTTCCAATCTCCTGTTGAATACATGCCCAATAAAGTAAAAGTATTAGTATCAGTTAAAGGGTTATCCATAAGAAATTCACCGATTAATGACTTATGAATAACAAACTTTCCACAATTATTTTCATCTAAAATAATGACCCTTTTTATATTATTAGTCTTAACAAAATCAATACATTCTGCTTGCAATTTAAATTTCGACAAATCTTCTGTTGATGCCATTGTCTGCACAATTAATTTGTCCAATGGTATCATAACTTCTTTTGCCTTAACTGTTTCTAACTTTTTTTCCGAAGTAATTTTATCTACTAACTGCCTTACACTATTATTGGCACTTTCAAAATTCTGCTTGGAGTAATAATAA
>JBGSWA010000492.1:0-7998 GCA_041752645.1 Gillisia sp.
ATCTGTACTGCCGGTATCAAAAATAATAATTTCAAATCCCGGATAGGTTTGTGACAGGATGCTATTGATACAAGGTTTTATCCAGCGGTCGCTATTGTAGGTAGGCACTAAAAGACTATACTTCATGTTGGGTGATTCAGTCAGGTAAAATAAAATAATTAAAGAAATTGAAGATACCCATTCAAAGAATTCATATTAAAATAAGCAAAAAAAAATTGGATGCATATTTGGTTATTTCTATATCCAGCTCTAAATTCTACTTAATTATTTCGATATACTTTTTTATGTTACCACAGATCACCGACAACTCTTCGGCATCCTGAGTTGTTCTAATAAACTTAGGAAGCGCATTCAGGTTTTTCTTGTAGCGGAATGCTGCAATTATTTGCCCGCCGATAAAAGGCAGATAGCCTATCAATTTGCCAATCCTTTTTCCTGATCCAAGTTCAAACAGTCGCTTTAATTGACTTACATCATGCGCATATTGAATTATAATTTTGCTCAAAGCCTCTTTTACGGTATCACGGGAGTAATTAATCAATTGAGCGATTTTTTGTGCCTCGTAATCTAAAAACTGATCATACTCTTTTTTCAGTTCATCATTGTGTAGTACAAAGTCAATATTTTCGATTGTTTTATCACCGGAAAATTGGGAAAATTCCCGAACACTATATAGGATCGGCATTTCAATTAGATGGCCTCTTACAACCGGGTAAATTGCTGTAAGGTATTCATTTAAAAAAAGATTATTAATAACTGCTTCAGCACCCCCGAAAGTCTTCTTTAAAATTTCAGTACGTTGAACAGCATAAAAAAAAGCCCGATATATTTTAAAGAATTCAGCAACTCTTTTTATTGGATCTTCCTCAAAAGTTCTGAATGAGAGTCTTTCGTGATAATATCCAAAAAACTCAATCTTTTGTTTTGAACGTGGATTCTTTTTATAACAAATTGTATTCCCCATGGCGGCACTGAAAGAACTGTTTTTACAAAGAAAATCAACACATTTAAAAATTGCGGATGGAATTACAAAGTCATCATCCGCACACATCACCACATAAGGGGTTGTTATTTTTTCCAATGCAAAAGATATCTTACCTGTGAGCGACTTGTGAGGAAGATGAAAATATTGCAAATTAATAGAAGCATACATGTCAGCTTCATATTTAAAAGAGGCTTTAGAACTATCAACCACATAAACTGTTATGCCTGATGATAAATAGTACTCCAACGTTCTGAGCAAATAATCAGGCCTTTCATGCGTAGGAATTATTATGCTAATATTGAAATTCATGCTAATCTGTTTCAATAAAAAAATATCTCCGAATAAATGCAGAATTCATCCCGTAATAACTACGGCCATTACTATTTAGTTCTTTTTAAATACCCATCTGGTGCCACACTAATCATCAGTTTATTATTGATTGAGTGATCAATTTCGAACTTCGGATTTTTTTCGATGAAGGCCCGCATGGCTGTCATCGGGTTGTCACCAACTCCCCATGGCCTTTTATGACCCGGCATATAATCTTTGGGTAATTTTTCTACAATGGTATCATACACTACAATGTATGAATTTAATGAAACAAATGGAGCATACAATTCCAGTTCGGCCAACACATGTGCATGTGTATGGTTTGAATCAAGCAAGACAAGAATAGTTTGCTTACCAACCGCATGCGTTGCCACTTCTGCTACAATAGCTGGGCTAATAGCAGATCCCTGGATCATTTTAATGCGCTTAAACATCGGGTGATTTTCAATTTCTATTCGGTTATGTTCTCGTATGTCAATATCAACTCCCAGTATTTCGCCTTTCCCAATTAACTCTAATAATGATGCATAATAAACTAACGAGCCGCCATGCGCAATTCCGGTTTCAATAATTAAATCGGGTTTAACATTCCAAATAATTTCTTGCATCGCCATCATATCCTGTGGATATTGGATAATAGGTCTGCCCATCCAGGAAAAATTATAAGAATACTGTGCTTTATTTGATTCAATATTAAAAGCCTCGGCAGCCGCCAGCAATTTTTCGTTACCAGCATTGTTTAATATTCGCTCTTTTCTTTCGGCTGAAAATTTCTCAATCGGATTAATCATAGTCTGTTATTTTTTTTAATTTTTTATTATCACCCCAAAATCGCATGGCTTCATAATCTACGTATGGGTAATAACCTAAGTTAATTTGAATATGCGTATTTTTTTTTAACAGATAATTTTCAACCAAAGTCTTTACTTTAATTGGCTTACCACTACAACAATTGATGATGCCCGTTACTCTGGTCTGCAAGGCAATCTTTACGATATATGAGGCTACTTCATCAACCGGCAAATAGTCTCTCTCTTGTTCGCCACTGCTCATATTGAATAAAGTCTCCTCCTTAGCGATCGCTTTATCTAACTGCGAAAGTAAGGAATTAGGGCTTTGCCCACTTCCATACATGTAAAATAACCGGATCCATTTTAATTGAAATTTCTTTTCCTTTTGCAATTGCTCCATTTGCTTGCGAAGACTATCCTTTGCAATGGCATAAGCATTTGATGGATTGGTTTCCATTTCTTCAGAAAGCCTTCCCTCCCGCAATCCATATTCAAAACAAGTTCCGGAAATGCTAAGATCAGTCAATCCATGATCTATCATGTTATTTAGGAAAAAATAATGCCGGGGCAAATTTTCTTCTACATGAAAAGCTGCTTTATAATTTGTCAAGCCTTCCCATGTAAGGTGAATTACAATATCCGGCTCATCAAAAAATTTATAATAATCGATACTACTGTCAAAATCTTTTAAATCAAATGAAATATATTTTACAGATGCAAACCACGGAGCTGCAACTGCTTTGTCAATGGATGCTGACGATGCGATGATACTGTAATTATTTTGTTGTAACAGCACGGCTATCACATAATTTCCAATAAAACCGGTAGCTCCTGTTATAAGTATTTTTTTCATTCAGCACGCTAATAAATAATTTGCAAATCGGGTACAGCCACAACAAATTTACCTCCCCAATCTTTTATATATGCTAGCTGTTCCGTGATTTCTTCCTTTAAATTCCATGGAAAGATGATCACAAAATCGGGGCGAGCATTTTTCAGATATTGTTCATTCACAACCGGAATATGACTGGCCGGTAAAAACTTATTTTGCTTATGCGGATTGGCATCAACCACAAATTCTATCAGGTCGTTTTTTATACCACAGTAATTCAGCATTGTATTACCCTTGGCAGCAGCACCATAAGCCGCTACTATTTTGCCTGCCTTTTTCTGATCAATTAAAAATTCGGTAATGTCTATTTTTACCTTTAATGCCTGTTGCTGAAAATGATCGTAATAAGCAAGATTGGTCAATCCTTTGTTTGCTTCTTTTTGTAATAAAGCAGCCACGTTTTGAGAGATGGGTTTTGTGGTATCGTCTTTATGCTTTGCGTAAATGCGCAATGATCCTCCATGTGTAGTCAATTCTTCCACATCAAACATATCAAGATTCTGTGATACAAATATTTTTTCTACAGTATAAAAGGACAAATAGGAAAAATGCTCATGATAGATCGTATCAAACTGATTGTTATCAACCAACTGCATCAGGTGTGGAAACTCCATCGTGATAACACCTCCTTCAGCCAAAATCATTTTTAGTCCACATACAAAATCTACAATATCCGGCACATGTGCCAAGACATTATTACCCAATAAAAGATTGGCTTTGATATTTTTAGCCGCTAATTCCGATGCCAGTCTTGTTCCAAAAAAATCAATTATAGTATCAATACCCTTTTCTTTAGCACTTGCAGCCGTATTTGCGGTTGGCTCAATCCCTAAAACAGGAACATTGCTTTCTTTAAAATATTGCAGTAAGTATCCGTCATTGGATGCCACCTCTACTACCACTGAATTTTCATCATAGCCAAAACGGCCAATCATTTGTTGGGTATATTCCTTGGCGTGTTTCAACCAACTGGTGCTGTAAGATGAAAAATATACATAGTTGCTGTCAAATATAGCATCCGATTTTTTGTATTCATCAACCTGCACCAAAAAACACTGGTGACAGGTATACACTTTTAAAGGATAAAATGTTTCAGGTTCATTTAACTGACATGCAGTTAAAAAAGAATTCGACGCCGGTGAATTCACCAAGTCTATGAAAACATTTTCAAGTGTTGTTTTACAAAATCTACATTGCATATTTAAAGCCCTTTAAAATTTGTACCCAACATTGGATGCGAATCGTCTCTTGCAGACACAGATTGCACCGGCAATGGCCATTCTATATTCACACAGTTGTCGTTGTATTTTATACCACCTTCTACATCCGGGGTATAGAATTGAGAGTGATGGTAAATTAATTCACAATCATCCGTTAATGCCTGAAAACCATGTGCAAAGCCTTCGGGGATATAAATCATTTTTCTATTCTTCGAAGAAAGCTCCAACCCGAAATATTGTAAAAAAGTAGGTGAGTTTTTTCGTAAATCGATGATCACATCATAGACAGCACCAGAGATACAACGAACTAGTTTTATTTCACTAAACGGGAAAACCTGAAAATGCATTCCACGAACTGTACCCTTATGTGCTGTAAAAGAATGATTTAATTGAACCCAATCTTTTGAATGACCGATCGCATCAAATTCTTTCTTGCAGTAGGTTCTTGCAAACCACCCCCTTTCATCCGTTAATGCTTCAAGATCAACATTATAACTACCTTTCAAAAATGTTTCTGTAAAAATCATTTCAGTTGATAAGTTTTAATCTGTTGAATACTGTAATTAAAGATATCCCCGCTTTTTTGCTTGTACCAATCAATTGTCCATTGGATAGCCTCTTTGCTAGATAACCTTGGCTGCCAGTTTAAAAGTGACTTTGCTTTACCTATATCTAATTTTAATAAGCCAGCTTCATGCGGTTGCGTAATATCTGAGTTATCCAACCAGCTACCATGGCCCCAACATTCCAGCGATAGATTAACCAACTCTTTTACCTGTAAATGATCTTCTGGCAATGGGCCAAAGTTAAAAGCTCCTGAAAACTTTACGGGTTCTTCATTCAATAGCCTTCCCAACAGTAGATAACCGCTCAATGGCTCCAGTACATGTTGCCAGGGTCTTACCGCTGCCGGGTTTCTCACACTTATGGGAACCCCGGCTATAAGTGAATGAACGATGTCGGGTATGATTCTATCTTTGCTCCAGTCGCCACCACCTATTACATTGCCCGCCCTAACGCTTACTATAGCTTTTTGATGCAAAGCATAATTTAGAGGATCAAAAAAAGAATGGCGGAATGAACTCACAACAATTTCTGTAGCTGCCTTACTGGCGCTATAGGGATCATATCCGCCAAGTTCATCCGTTTCTCTATAATGATAATCAATCTCTCTGTTTTCATACACTTTGTCAGTAGTAACAACAACAACAGTACATTTACCAGGTAAGGTTTTAACTGATTGTAAAACATTGGCAGTGCCAATAGCGTTCACTTCAAATGTGTCAGAAGGGATTTCATACGACTTTCTTACCAGTGCCTGTGCGGCTAAGTGAAAAATAAAATCAGGCATGAATTCTTGTATCTCAGCTTGTAATTGTTCTTTATCCCTGATATCGGCAATTACATTTTCAAATTCAATGGCTGAATTGACAATATTAAAAAGGCTCTTATCATCTTCTGGTGCCAGCCCATATCCTTTTATGTTGACTCCCAATAAATGAAGCCAAGCAATTAGCCAGGCACCTTTAAATCCGGTATGCCCTGTCACTAAAACTTTCTTTCCCTTATAATATGATAATGAATATTCGTTTACCACACTTTCCATTTTGCATTGTCAGTTTTCCATAATTCTTCCAATTCCAGTTTATCTCTTAGCGCATCCATACATTTCCAGAATCCTTTGTGCTGGTAGGCTACCAATTGATGATCATTGGTTAATTTTTCGAGTGGCTCATCTTCCCACATCTTTTCTGTCATGTCACCTTCCAGATACCTAAAAACCTCAGGTTTTAAAACAAAAAAACCTCCGTTTATCCATTTACTTTCATCTTTTGCTTTTTCCCTAAAAGAAACTACTTCACCATTTTGGCCGAGGTCCATACCACCAAAACGAGCATCCAATTGAATAGATGTAACAGTAGCGATTTTACTATGGCGTTTATGAAAAGTTACCAGATTTTTGATGTTGAGGTCACATAAACCATCACCATATGTCAACAAAAAATCCTCAGCTCCAATATACTTTTGCACCTGCTTTAATCTGCCAGCCGTTTTGGTATTCAAACCGGTTTCAACTAATGTTACCTTAAATGCTTCGGCACTGGTACCATGTATCAGCGTTTTATTATTGTGCAAATCGACCGTAATATCTGAGTTATGCAGGAAATAATTCATAAAATATTCCTTTATGATATAACCTTTATATCCAAGACAAATTATAAAATCGTTGAAGCCGTAATGACTATATATTTTCATAATATGCCATAATAAAGGCTTTCCCCCAATTTCAACCATTGGCTTTGGTCTTGCATCCGTTTCTTCAGAAATCCGGGTTCCTAACCCCCCGGCAAATACCACTACTTTCATCTATACCTTTTTATTTTTTCCAAAAATATAGCTATTACTTCAAGCTTATCAAATTCAGGCTTAAATTTAATATCGTTTGTATAGTATTTATTTAAGTCATATTCGTTGTATGGATTCTCGTTTATAACGGCCTTAAAATTCGTAACCCCCAATTCATTGGCCTTATTAAAAGCCGCAATGAATCCATCAGGCAATAACTTATTACTAACCCATGCTGCAAATACGAATGGCAAATCCGTCATTTCCTTCCAGGCGAGACCTAGATCATAAATAAATTTTGAATGCATACGTTTCACAAGCGCCCTATCGCCAATTACAAGGCCCGCCGTAGAACCAGATATCGCATGTTCATACCCTTCAGTACCCTGTACCAAACGGGGTGTGATTTTCCAATGATCTGCCAACAATATTTTCAACAATGCTACAGAAGTGCGGCTCTGATAATCAAGTAAAATGGTGTCGATCTGGTTAAGCGGTACATCACTAAAAAGACAAACACTTGCTACAGCGCCATCACACGAAATACAATAATCTGAAATAATGTAACTTCCTTGCAACTCAGGTATAACTGCGACAGGGATGAGCCCTATAACAATTTCATTATTAATCAATCGTCCTGCAATTTTTGAAGGATAATCAATTACCAATTCAACACTTTCGTTCATTAAGCCTTTTTCAAACCCGTAAATCAGCGGTTTAGTATTGAGATAGCTAACAGCCCCTACTCTTATTTTTCTGTCCAAATGCTTTAATATAATTTTGCAAGCAAATTTACAGCAACAACATGGAATTAAACCAACTAACTGCAATCTCCCCCATTGACGGACGTTATCGTAAACAATTGCATCATTTAGATGAATATTTTAGTGAATATGCGCTAATAAAGTACAGGGTGCTGGTAGAAGTGGAATATTTCTTATTTCTGGCAGAAAAGAAGTTCTTTAAATTAACGGCTGCTACAAAAAACCACCTGCAGCATGTTGCTGAAAATTTTTCGTTGGAAGATGCAGGGGTAATTAAAGAAACGGAAAAGATCACTAACCACGATGTGAAGGCGGTTGAATATTTTTTAAAAGCCGAACTGGATAGATGCAAAGCCGGTCATTTGAAAGAGTGGATTCATTTTGGATTGACTTCCCAAGACATTAATAACACGGCAATCCCCTTAAGCTGGAAACATGCGGTAGAACATGATTACCTGCCGGCCATCATCAACCTGCAACATCAATTGGCACAACTGGCCAAAACATGGCAGGATGTACCAATGTTGGCACGTACACACGGACAGGCAGCATCGCCTACCCGTTTAGGAAAGGAGATAATGGTATTTGTAGAAAGACTGGAAAACCAGATACAATTGTTTAGTTACATTCCTTTTATGGCAAAATTTGGTGGGGCCACCGGAAATTTCAA
>JBGSWA010000493.1:0-3731 GCA_041752645.1 Gillisia sp.
CGTTTTACTTTTCAGCCTCTTCTCATTAATATCAGACTTGTCAAGTAATAGCCCAATGATTCCATGAGCCATGTATGGAAGCAAGTCCGCATAGTTACTTAGCACAATAACAGTAGTATTTGTTGCTGGTATTCGCAAAATATGGCTCAGCCCTGGTCCGCCGGTATGACCGTAAGTAGTAAGGCCATAAACCTTTTCCTTTACCCATCCAAATTGGGTAAAGCCGCAGATAGGCATAGGCTGGTAGAGGCTATCTATCATCGCTTTATTTGTTGTGGCATTTCTATCCAGTGCTACCGCCCATTTAATTACATCATCAAGAGAAAGAAACAGTCCAGCCGAGGTATAAGAATTGGGGTTGTAAAAATTTTTAAAAAAATATGGAGTTTTATCCCCTTTGGTGTAAAGCTGGGCTTTATATTTTAATGGCTTCATCAGCTGTAGCGGAAACTCCCTGAGTTCAGCATCATAGCCTCCATTTTCTATACCTAATGGTAGCAGGATTTCATCCTTCAGTATCTGCGGAAAAGATTTTTGCGCTATGGTCTCGAGACTAATTTGCAAAATAAAATGATCTCCATTGAGGTAAGCTTCTTTTGTCCCGGGATCAAAAGCCAATGAGGAATCCCTGATGTCTTTATATATCTGCACTTTCGTGGCAGCCTTATTAACTCCTGGCGTATTCATACCAATGAAACCGCCGATGCAGGCAGGCCAGGCTAATCCTGATTGATGGGACAGGAGATGTCGAACCTGGATATTTGACCAGCTATTTGGTGCGTCTGGGACGTACTGTGTAATAGAATCAGTAAGCCGCAACCTGCCTTCATGCATCCATTTTAGCAGCAATGTTGAAGTAAACAGCTTTGTTACGGAGGCAGTTTGAAATAGCGTTTTAGAATTTACGGGAGCATCAAACTCTATATTAGCTACCCCAAATGTTTTATTATAAATGACTTTACCATTTTGTACCACTGCTACAGCAAGTCCTGTTGTTCCAGTCTGCCTAATCTCTTCCTCCAGGAAAGCGTTTATCCTTTTGGAGAAACCAGCTACATGAGCCTGTGAATGCACATTTAAATTTATAGCAAGAGTGAACAGCACTAAAAAGACACTATAGTATCGTAACATAAGTATATGATTTATTAAAACCTATTATCCAATTAAAATTTTGTAACATAGTTGAGGTAAACCAGTCTCAAAATTTTCAACAGAAAGTCTTTTTATTTTTCTATGGTTGTATCAACTGGAATATTCCACTCACTCAGGTACCAGCTTGCAAGAAGTGCTTGCCAGGGTTGTCGTCAGGTTTTATCAGTTGATATTTTATTGCTGCCTTAATCAAGTATCGCTTTTTGTGTGTGGATCTTTCCTCACTTGCTCGCAATAAATTATAGCATTCTCAATATCTTTCAGTAGGTTATTTGATTTTGCAGAATACGAATTCAAAACCGTTGAACCATGCCTTTGGCCGAAACAATTGTTGCAGAACTAAACTGCCTGATAAAGGCAATGGTTTCATCGTTACAGGCATCGTATTTTATTTCATTTGGTTCAACCAAAAGCCTACATTAAGTTGCCCTAAAGTTGAAAATTCCCCTACTTGTTCTTTTACTGTCTGTCCTGTATTGCCTGGCAATGTAGCTGTTGTAAAAAGATAGCCAAGACCTATATTAAAATCTAAGCTGAAACGCTTTTTATAGTTTCTTTGAATTCCCCAAACAGCTCCAATTGTGTTAATTGGTCTTCGCTTATTTTCAATGTAATGAGCATTATCAATTCTGTTTTTTGAGAAAATTGTCTCAAAGGTTGGGCTTAGGTAGTTTAAACTATTCATCTCTGTCCTTAAACCTTTATTTTCTCGTCTGTCGTAGTTATAATAATATCTATACTGAATAGATAATGCCGGGTCAAATGAAATACTTGATGTGTTCCCCAATGAACTTGAGTACCCAATTGAAAAAGATGTATTCATAAATGCCTGTCCAACTATGGACTGAAATTTTCCTACTTTATTTTCGTAGCTAATTCCTGGATTTAAAAATGTAACTTTTGTGATATTTACTATGTTAGTCTGCAATTTTTCCTGTGCAAAACAATTAGTGGAAATTACTGAGAGGAATAAAATAGTAATGTTTGCTATTCGCATAAGTAAGATTGTTTTATGAAGTGTTTGTTTTTCTCAAAAATTGCATATAATTTGACCCGCTTTTGCAGGTAGCTTTAAACCTGGTAAGCCTGCTTTTCAGTGCATTTGGTAATGCAGTTGAGTTAAACCAGTCTCAAATTTTTTTGCACATATAAGTTTCAGTTGTTGTTCTGGCCTTGCATCTTTAAAAAGTCTTGTGCCCCCTCCCACTAAAATAGGAATAACAGAGATGATCAACTCGTCAATAAGGTGATACCTTAATAATTCATTAACGATCTCTGCACCCCCATCACAAAAAATAGTTTGACCCTTTTCGCCTTTTAATTTAACAACCAATTCTTTTAAATCGCCTGTGTAAAACACCGTCTTACCAACGTTTGGCCTTGGTGTTCTTGTAATAACATAGGTCGTCTTGTCAGCATGTGGAAAGTCGAATTGTCTGGTTACCCAGTCATACGTTTTTCTGCCTATTATTACGGTATCCACGGTAGAAATAAAATCAGCATACCCGTAGTCTTCTCCTTCCTTTTCAACGATAGATAAAAAGCTGAGATCGTCATTGAGTTTAGCAACAAAGCCATCCACACTCATGGCGATATAAACAACAAGTTGTCTTTTCATGGGCTTATCAAATTTATAAACTTACTAATACCTGCTTTACTGTAACCGATGGTGTAATACTTTCTCCAAGTGCATCCTGTGAAATCTGGTTTTGCGGCGTTACATAACGAATTACTCTCGATACACGAACGGCTTCCTTGCTTTGCAACACCCCGCTTACCTGCTTTGTAATGATTAATGGGTTAGTAGATACCGCATAATCACGAATGCTTCTTAAGCTAAAAGTTGTATCCCATACAGCGGTTACATTTACATTCACAATACTCTCTTTCACAATAGATAATTTAACCTCGGCTTGCAGCCCAATATAAATAGGTAATGAATAATCACTTCCCTGTGCTATTGTAAAAGTAACTGCTTTTGTTGCGGGGATTTCTGCAGGCTGAATAGTGTCTTTTTCGCAACTGCAAAACAGTGCAATAATTGTAAGTACGGGGATGGTCCTTTTAAACATGATTAATAAATTTTTAGGATGCAAACATAAAAACTGCAGTGATAAACAAAAACCACATAAACATGTGAAACTGCCTGATAAACGCTATCACAATTATTTCATGTAACTGGCAACAGTTTCGGTTGATGGCTTTGATACTTTTAGTATTGTATGAATCTGCACAAAATGCCGTTGTTCATGTGCAATAAAAAAGCGAAAAGTGTCACCCAGTTTTAATGAAATAAATTTGTTGAGTGATGTTGGTATACGGATATATTCCAGGTTGGCTGTTTTTGCAATCTGTAATAAATTGAGCAGGTGGTGCTGGTGGCTAATGAATGTTTCCAACATTTGTTTTGCATTGGGTTGTTTAGAAGGGGTAGCATTAGCGGGTGCTTTCATTTTTTTTGCAATCCCACCATCGGTAGTCGTCTTCATTATTTTGGTAAAATAATTACCCAGCCAGCCGGGATGGAAATCAACATTTGCACCGCTTTGGTTTAAATGAAGTTTTTCTTCAATAGCGGT
>JBGSWA010000494.1:0-7799 GCA_041752645.1 Gillisia sp.
GACGGACCATCCTGAACCCTGGCAACCTGTTTTAAGTATACCGGCATATTGTCATTAACTCCAATGACCAAATTTTCAACATCCTCGGCAGATGCTAAAAACTCCCCGGTGGTAATTAAATATTCCTGGTCATTTTGAACAAAACTTCCCGATTGAGACCTGCTGTTATTGGCCTGGATCATTTGCATGATCCCCAAGGCATCTACTGCATTTTCAGCCATTTTATCCTTGTCTAAGATCACCTTAACCTCCCGGGTACTGCCGCCTATTTCCTTGGTGATCGCAACATCCTGAATCTTTCCGATTTCAGAGGTGACTTCTTCGGCGATTTGGCGCAACTCAAAATCATTGAGGGTTTTACTCCACAGGGTCAGGCCTAACATAGGAACATCATCAATGGAACGCGTTTTTACCATGGGCTGCATCACCCCGGTTGGAAAACTGTTTTTGTGTTTCTCCAATTCATCATACAACTTCACATAAGACCTCTCAACATCTTCCCCTACGTAAAACTGGACAATCAGCATAGCCTGTCCATTCATAGCCATACTGTGGATGTGTTCCACCCCCTTAATATTGGATATAATTTTCTCCAATGGTTTTACCACCCGATTTTCAACCTCGGTAGGATTTGCTCCCGGATACCCAACCATTACATCGGCCATAGGAACAATAATTTGTGGTTCTTCTTCTCTTGGAATGAGAAAAGAACTGTAAATCCCAATAATCATCAAGGCGATCATCAATAAGATGGTGAGCTTAGAATCGATGAATAAACCGGCAATTTTACCTGAAATTCCTTCTTTCATAATTTTTTGGCGCCCTATCCCCCAGGGGGGGAATCAGCGGGAGCATATTTAATTAATACTATTTTTCGGGTTTGAATCTTATTTAAAAATGAAATTAGTTCACACCTTCCCCCTCTGAAAGGGTTTCGGAGGGGCTTACCTTTGCTCCGTTAAACAATTTTCCCTCTGCCGAAACAATATATTGTTCCTCCCCAGATAAGCCTGAGAGCACCTCTACCTGCTCATCAATGGTTGCTCCTGTACGCAGCCATCTTAAAATGGCAACATTCCCAGAGCCTATGGTATAAATCCCGGTTAATTGCCCTCTGTATATCAAAGCGCTTTTAGGAATTAAAACCATCTTATTTGGAGCACTTTGGGCTGTTTTTTCAATTGGAAACTGAACGTTCACAAACATTCCTGATAAAATCGAAGGATTGTTTTGATCCAGATCTATCTTTACAAGGTATTGTCCCCCTGTATTTTTAGCCGATAAACTCACCTCTGAAACTTCTCCATCTACCTCCTTGTTCAGGGATTTTATAAGTATCCTGGCAGGCATTCCATTTTGGATAGCCGGGATATCCCCTTCTGAAACCATCGCGGTTACCTGAAGTTTTGAGGTTCCTTCCATTGCGACCAAGGGCATTCCCGGATTGGCCATGTCTCCTTCTTTTATATAGGTATTGGTTACTACCCCAGAGAACGGAGCAGTAATATTGGCGTATGAAAATTGCGCCAGAACCTCATTGCGCATCTGCTTTGCGCCTTCCAATTCTGCTTTAGCCATTTCAAAACGGGCGGTCATATCATCCAGTTCTTTTTGTGAAGCGCTTTTTTGTTCAAACAAGCTCACGAACCGCTCGTAATCCTTTTTTGCATTGTTGTACCCGGCAGTAGCCTTTAAAATACCGGCTTCCACCTGTGCTTTTTTTGCCAGTAGGTCCGTATTATTTATATTCATTAGCAACTGGCCTTGCTTCACCTTCTGGCCAACCTGTACGTGTACTTTGGTTACATATCCCATCATTCGGGTGCTGATATTGGCGCTGTTTTCTGCTTCAATCTTTCCGCTAGCGGTAACAAACCCGCTGTTATCCCCTGTTGATGGTGTACTTACCACCACCTGTATCGTTTCCTGTGCTACATTCTCTGTAGCTTTCTTTTCACCGCAGCTTATAAATAGTAGAGTGAAAACTAAAAGAGTAATTAATTTTGTCATTGTTTTTTATTTCAGGTTATTCTTTAGTTAAAAATTTCAAATTGGCATATTCCAGGTTGTATTGGTAAATGCTTTGATAATATTCCAATTGTTTCTCGGCGTATTGTGCTTCAGAGATTAACAAATCACTGGTTTTCACCAACCCCTCTTCAAACCGATCAGTGCGGATCCTGAAGGATTCTTCGGAGAGATCCAGTGCCATTGAAGATCGGTGGAGTTTGTTTTGCGCATCGCTCAGGGCGCGTTTTGCTTTGTTGAGTTCCAACTGACTTTTTGAAATATATTGCTCGTATTGCAGGGATGCCTTATCAAATTCGGCCTTGCTTTTTTGCATTTTCCCAAACCGTGCAGTTCCCTGCAAAAGTTCCCAGTTTAATTTTGCTCCTATAAAATAACTATTGGAAGCGCCCTGAAAAAGTTGGTTGTCGTAAAGATCATAATTTCCAAAAGCGTTCAGGGTTGGCAAAAAGGACATTTTATCAGCCTGATTCATCTTTTTATACCCCTGGGCTGATTTTTCTATGGCCATAATATCCGCCCTGTTTGTTGTAACCCTGTCGAATAGGGCTAGTGTATAGGGTATGATTTCCAGACTATCTGAGGGAACCAAAACAGGGGCATTTTTTTCGTTTACCAAAAAATTCAAATAATCCGACACATTCTTCACATTGCTATTGGCGCTTTCAAGTTGATTTTCAACTTCATTTAACCGAACCCCCACATCCAAAACATCGGCTTGCATTACAAGACCCTGTTCAAAATATTTTTGGGTTAAATTTTTGTTGGACTCCGCTGCCTTTTGAGCCTTCTCCAAAACCTTTACTGCTTTATATGTCAATTGCAACAACATATAGGTTTTCTCACCTTCCAATAAAAGCTCGTCTTTCTTGAATTTGTTTTGATATGCTGTGGCTTCCATTTTAATTCTCGCCGCCCCTCGTTGAAACCAGCCATCTATGTTTATCAGCGGTTGTTCAAAGGCAATGCTGGTGGTGAAATTATCGATCGCTTCAGGATTGTTGAGATTATCCACTGCAAAGTCGCTTTCTGAGAATAAACCCTGATTGAGTTTCGCCATAAAGGAATACACCGGATTGTTTGTGGTTGTCCCCATATGCGAGACAGAGATATTGGGAAGCAAAACGGCATTTGTTTGCCTGTAATCTGCACGGGCTCCCAAAAATTCCTGTTCCGAAATTTTAATGCTTTGGTTGTTTTCTGAGAGTTTTTCCAAAATCTCCGCTTTCGAAATGGGTTTTGATTCCTGAGCTTTCAGCAACGAAAAACCAAATAAGAAGATTATTAGGATGCTTTTTTGAAAATTGTTTTTCATAAATTGTTTTTTTATCACTTTGAAGAGGCAAAATTAAATTTTTATATTCCTGCAGTTTGCAACCTATGTTACAGACACCATTAAATTCTTATTTTTTTATAAAAAAGATTTATTTGCCAAGAAGCCGGCAATCAGGGACAGTTTTAATCCATAAGAGGATTATGAGAAAGGAAATTTAAATTAAGTTAGAAAATAAAAGATTCCTCTCCAACGCTAAGAAAAGTTACAAATAATTTTCATAATAAATGACGATCTTTGCCATATATAAAAGAAAGCTTTTTGGTTTATCTTTACAAAAAATTATCAGCCGTTGGGTGCACTCCTTAAATATGGTTTATTGCTATTGTTTTTATTTTCAACCTTATTCTATAATATAAGGTATAGCTATATGGTCGTATTTTATTCGGTTGACAACCAAAGTTTTACCGAGGCATTTTGTGAAAATAAAGACTCCCCTGAACTGAAATGCAACGGAAAATGCCAAATGTCCAAATTGGCAGAACAAGACTCATCTAGCCAGCAAAATCCTAATGCTCTGGAGAATATGCAGCGGGAGATCACTCTTTTTATAACATCTTCTATTTCAGAGGAATTCATCACCCTCCAAAATAAATATTTTTCTGATTTTTTGTATCAGGATCAATACTCTTTTCTGTTTTTCAGGCAAATTCCACATCCTCCGGCCAAAATTTCATAATTTCTTAAAATAATATACACTTTAGAGTTTCCTTTCGATTTGATCCCAAACCGAAAGTGTAAACCCATACCCTAATTTAAAAAATTTAATAAATGAAATTTATACGAGCAATCACACTATGCTGCCTGGCAATTTTTACCTCTTGTTCTACAGATTCAGATGAAATCACACCTGAGAATGAACTTGCCGATCTGATGAAGATCCAAACCATGGAAAACCAGACCCACCTCGTGGAATTATACTCTGCCAATGGACAACTCGAGCAAGGTTACAACAAAATATTCCTTAGGATTAAAAATAAAAGCGACCAGGAATTCATAACCAATGCCACCATACAATGGAAACCCGTGATGCACATGGAAACCACCCAACATTCCTGCCCGGTTTCTGAGCTGACTAAAAAATCAGGTACACAAAGCCTTTATGAAGGATTTATTGTCTTTCAAATGGCAGAAAACCAATCGGAAGCTTGGGCATTGACTCTTGATTACACCATTGACGGAGCGGCTTACACCCTGACAGCACCCATACAAGTCCCTGCTTCCACCAGAAGAAGAGTGACTGTTTTTACGGGATCGGACGAGGTGAAATACATTCTTGCCCTGATCGAGCCATCTGCTCCTGAGGTGGCAACCAATGATATGAGCGTGGGAGTATTTAAAATGGAAAACATGATGAGCTTCCCAGTGGTAAATTCCTATAAAGTGAAGATTGACCCAAGAATGCCGAGTATGGGAAACCACAGCTCCCCCAATAATATAGATTTAACACAATCCACTTCCGATAAACTCTACCACGGAAAGCTAAATCTCACCATGACGGGGTACTGGAAAATTAATCTGCAGCTGGAAAATGCTTTGGGAGAAATTGTCAAAGGAGAACCTGTGAGCGATACCACCGAAGCCAGCAGCATCTTTCTGGAATTGGAATTTTAAATAAAAACCTGAGTGCTGCCTGGAAATGCGGCATTTCTTCACACAGAAATGCAAAAAAAACGCTTCAGGCAGCTCCTTTTAAACCAAATCCATGAAAAAGATCCTATATACAGCAATTTTAGTGTTGCTGATGAGCTCGATGCTTTTTGCCCAGGAAAAACAGCGTGATACCACTGAGGTGGTATCCATCAAAGAAATACTTCTGATAGGCAATCATCCGAAAGTGCATCAAAAAGAACCAAAACCCCTGGGTAGTATCGATGAATACCTGGAGGCCTCCTCCAAAATAAACATGATAAAAAGAGGCGCGTATGCCTGGGAACCTATGCTCAATGGAATGGCCACAGAACGCACGGTAATTACCATTGACGGGATGCGTATTTTTGGCGCCTGTACGGATAAAATGGACCCTATAACGTCCTATCTTGAGATTTCAAACTTATCTGAAGCTACCATCTCCAGCGGACAACAAGGAGCTGAAAACGGAGCGACCATAGGCGGAAGCATCGATTTAAAAAGGCGCAAAGCCGGTTTTAAGGAGACAGGATGGAGTGCCGGCGCACATACCGGGGGAGAATCCAACGGGGAACAGAAGATTGCGGGAGCCGAGCTGCAGTATGCTGAGAATTCCTTTTATTTCAATACCGATTTTATGTATCGGGATGCCGAGAATTACAAGGCAGGAGGAAATCAGGAAGTGTTGTATTCCCAGTTTACAAAATATAATTTCTCCGCCATCAGCGGATTTAAACTTTCAGAAACTCAATCTATAGAAGGCTCATTTATCTATGACCAGGCGAATGATGTTGGATACCCGGCATTGCCTATGGATGTTTCCCTGGCAAGAGCCATTATTGGTTCACTAAAATATGAACACCATCTATTCTCGGAAACTATAGCGCATTGGGAGACCAAAGTTTATTTCAACACAATTACCCACCAAATGGACGATTCAAAGCGCCCTGTTGTTCCCATACGTATGGATATGCCGGGCTGGAGTGATACCTATGGTTTTTATTCGAAGGTAAATATCTCGCTGGACCAACACAAGCTATCTGCCAATCTGAGTTCCTTCTACAACAAATCCCTGGCAGAGATGACCATGTTCCCGGATGATCCAAACGAAAATGATATGTTTATGCTCACCTGGCCAGATGTTCGAACCCTCTACAATGGGCTCTATTTAGAGGATGTAATCGCTTTGAACAATCAGTATTCAATGCAATTCACCGGAAGCCTGGGGAGGCATTTCAACAGGGTCGCAAGCACTTTTGGGTTGCAAAGCCTTCAGATATTTTATCCTGAAATGACCGATAGTAAGCAGCGCTATTTAAAGAGTCTCTCATCACAAGTACTTTTGCACAAAAACAAGATGGAATACACCCTGGGAATGGGATATGGAGAACGTGCGCCTTCTGTTTCCGAAGGATATGGCTTTTATCTTTTTAATAGTTTTGATGGGTTTGATTATATAGGAGATCCGAATTTGGACAAGGAAAGATCGGTTGAAATGAATGCCTCCATCGGTTTCGACAATAAAAAATGGCATGCGAAACTCTCAGGATCCTACTTCCACATCACAGATTATATCATCGGAAAACCGGATTTTTCGCTAAGTCCAATGACAATTGGAGCAAACGGGGTTAAGGTATATGAGCAACTGGAGTATGCCTCACTTATCAATTCAAATGTATCGGTAGGATATTCCTTGCATAAAAACTGGAACTGGAGAGGAAAACTGATTCTAAGTTATGGCCGGGATAATAATAACATAAATCTGCCCTTAGTGCAGCCATTGAGTTATCAGACTTCCCTAGCGTTTAGAAAAGAGTTGTTTTCAGTAGAAATAGAATTACAGGGAGCGACAAAACAACTGGATTTCAGTCCGGAATTTGGAGAAAATCAAACCGCCGACTATGCCGTTGTCAATCTTTCTGCTTCGCAAACCCTGTTTCTAAATCAACAAAAAATGAGCGTGAAATTAGGAGCTGAAAATATTTTTGACACCCATTATTCCACCTTTTCAGACTGGAATAACATTCCCAGAAGAGGCCGTAATTTGTTTGTGAATTTGAGTTATGCGATTCAATAATTGTGAAATTTGAAGAAAAATTGAAGGTTCTCCATTTCATTTCATATTGAGATAATTATTGTTTCTTCTTGATCCCCCGATAGGCTTCGGGGGTAATTTGCACATCCCTGTCGGATGCAGGTTCATCATTACTTGTGTTATGCCTGTTTCATAACTATGTGATGCTTTTAAATCTGCTTCCCCTGATTCACCAGTGCAATTTTATCTTGACTAAAGATTTGTAATATCTGAACCTCTCTGTGCAAAAACACGGGTTGAAGTAAAACCAAAAAATAAAAACAGGTAACCAAATGGTTTCATAAGCAGGTCATTTTGTTATGTGTTGACTTTCAACAGACAACACAGGAGTAATAGGAGGCAATCGCCATTGTGAGTAAGATGCTTTTTTCCCGTTTTATCTTCTTACATTTAAATAATTTTAACATCCATGGTCACCCTTGAATCTATCCTGAAACTGGCCTTAGAAAAGTTGGGACGATTTGAAAACCCGATGGATTGGTAATTTGAGATTCCAACACCTTCCCTTGGTTTGGGTAAAATAAATTTCTTGTCTATTTTTCCATTTTCATTTTCATGGTGTAAAATAGATATGGCATACTTTCCTGAGGGCAAGTCATGCAAGGTTAGTGTGAATCTGCCATTACTTATTTCTGCAATTCCCTTTCTAAAGTATCTTTCATATTTTTCATCGGGAATGGAACCATCCCTGCTATATAAAGCATATTTCACCAC
>JBGSWA010000495.1:0-4870 GCA_041752645.1 Gillisia sp.
ACCTTGGCCTGGAGCAACCCCAAATTCAGGAATTCCCTGATTGACACTCTAAGGAATGCCGAAGCCCAGGGGCTCTATTTCAATGATTATCACGGAAAGGACCTGGAAAAAATGCTGCAAAACCCGGATGAGCTCACCCCAGCGGAATTAATAAAACTAGATTATTTCCTGACGGATGCCTTTTTTAAATTTGGAAATCATTTATTGAACGGCAAGATCAATCCAAAACAATTACCCAGGACCTGGGACCTTCCCAAAAACAGAAGGAACCAGGTGAGCTTATTGAACCAGGCTGTCAATAGCTCCAATCTGGAGATCGCGCTGAGTCAATTCAGACCCACCCATCCCATTTACCGAGGCCTGATAGCTGCCTCCAAAGAATATCAAAAACTAAAAAATGAGCACTCCGGTTTTAAAGAAATTGAAAAAGGCAAACTGATAAAACCCGGGGGGCAGGATCAGCGCTTGCTGGAAATTCAACTCAGATTGAAAGCCCTGGGATATTTAAGGCATGGCGATACCTTGAGTCATTATTATTCTGAACCTCTACTGGAGGTAATAAAACAATATCAACAGGAAAACGGGATGATGGTGGATGGAATTATTGGAAATAAGACCCTTGGAATGTTGAATCAGGGTTTTGACAATCGCTCCGAGCAGATCCTGGTCAACCTGGAGCGTTGGAGATGGTTTCCCCGGGATCTGGGTTCTCAGCATATTTTAATAAATATTGCCGATTTCCAGCTGCAGCTCGTGATGGGAAACCAGAGCATAGCTACCCATAAAATAATTGTGGGAAGAGAATCCAGGAAAACCCCAATTTTTTCTGATGAAATAAAATTCCTGGATTTTAATCCCAGCTGGTATATTCCCCCAACAATTAAAAACCAGGACGTGATCCCCGCTGCCAGCAGGAACCCTTCGTATTTAATAAATAAAAACATCGATGTCTACAACCATCTCGGTCAAAGGCTCAATCCACTTCAAATTGATTGGTCAGCCAGTGCAGTGAGGTCTTATCAGTATAAACAGGATCCCGGCCCTAACAATCCATTGGGAGTGGTCAAGATAAGTTTTCCAAACAGGTATATTGTCTATTTACATGATACGAATTCTAAAGGTTTGTTCGAAGGGAATTCCCGTGCCTACAGTTCCGGATGTATCCGCGTGGAAAATGCTGTAGATCTGGCTAAAGTTTTACTCAGTGACCAAAAGGATTTTACCCCAGAGGAAATTGACAAAATAATTGACAAAAGAACCACCAGGCGCATTTATATGGACCAAAAAGTGAAGGTGCATATTTTCTACTGGACAGCCTGGCGGGAAAATGGCAAAACAAGGTTTACGGACGATATTTATAATTATGACCAGGCCACTTTAAGGGCTTTAAAAAAAGCCTCTTAAGCCTGGATCATCTTTGAATTTTTTGCATAGGCTGCATCCTTAGAATAAATATACAATACCGATTTATCTTTGATGAGATTAATGATTTCCTGGGAAATGGCGGTAGGCAGTGCAGGACATCCGTAACTTCTTCCCAAACGTCCCAAATTTTTGATAGCGGAAGGGTTGGCGTAGGCGGCCCCATGGATTACAACATAACGCTGTCGCGCATTAGAATTAAATTGTTTTTCCATCCCATCAATAAATAAGGACAATCCGTTCTTACCGAAATAGGTTTCCCCGGTAATAAAAAACCCTAACGAACTTTGCAGGGAATTCTTTTTATTGGAGAATTGCGTGGCAAATTCTCTTCCTGTATTTTTCCCGTGTGAGACTACTGTATGATACAGTATTTTATTTTCAGACATATCCATCACCCACATTCTTTGCTTTTTGGAGGAAAGACTAAAATCGATTATTGTCAGAATTTGTTTATCGATCAAATTTTTATCTTCCAGTTTATTATAACCGATCATTCCATTTTTGAAGCTTATCAAACTTGGTACACTGGGGTTATTTTCCACAAAAACAGCATACAACTGTGTAATTTCTTCCTCAAGACTTACTGATTTAATTGAAAGCTCTGATATGCTTTCCGGCCCTGCAAGGATCTCAGAGGTGTTATGGTTATGCCCATCTGTGGTTGTAAATGAGAAAAATACGGTAAGAAAGACGATTCTGGTCAAAATTTTATATGTCATACACTTTACTTGAAATACTAATTATTTGTTAATTTATTTCAAAAACGATACCAAGCTTCAGGGATTGAATTTTAATTTGGCAAATATGCAAAAAACTGTAATCCTACCTACGAATTATCTTTATAATTTAAATATCAGCAGCTTATAATTTCTCTGAAAATCTAAGGACGTATTTAAAAAACGAATTAAATTACAGTTTATTCTTTAACAAGTAAAAAAAATTAAGAAAGTCTTGTATGTCCTAAGGAATCAATTTTAACATTCAAACTAAAATAAAACAGAGGGAGCTGTTTTTTAAATACTAAAAAATATATCCCCAATCAGGAGTTGTTAAAAATTTATGAACGGAAAGAGTGGTTCCACACCTTATACCTGAAAACTGAAGTTTAAATTATAAGTAGCAAAAAAAAGCATAAAAACCCGTTTTTATTAAAACAATATCCGGGCAAGTTTAATCCCCCGAAATATAGTTTTATCTTTGCACCTCAAATAAAATATTGCTATGAATAAAAAAGTTATTTTAATGATATTAGATGGCTGGGGTGTTACTCAGGATCCAAAAGTTTCTGCAGTTGCGCAAGCCAGTACTCCAAATTTCGATTCCTTATATGAAAAATATCCCCACGCCCAATTACTTACCCACGGAATGAATGTCGGATTGCCAGACGGCCAAATGGGAAATAGCGAAGTTGGCCATATGAATCTTGGAGCCGGACGTATTGTATACCAGGATCTGGCAAAGATCAATTTGGCTGTTCAAAATAATAGTTTAATCCAAGAGCCTGTTTTGCAACAAGCTTTTGATTTCGCAAAACAAAACAACAAACCCATTCATTTTATTGGACTCTTGAGCAATGGCGGGGTTCATTCCCATATCAATCACTTAAAAGGCCTCCTGAGCGCTGCCGCTGAATTTGGTATCGAGGAAAAATATGTACACGCATTTACAGATGGCCGGGATGTAGATCCGCATTCTGGAAAAGGATTCGTGGCCGAAATTGAGGAACACCTTGAAAAAACAGGTGGAAAACTGGCTACCATTATAGGCAGGTATTTTGCCATGGATCGTGACAAACGCTGGGAACGTGTTAAAAAAGCCTACGATCTCATCGTTTTGGGAAAAGGAAAAAAATCTCAGAGTGCGATCCAGGCCGTGCAGGAAAGTTACGAGCAGGACGTAACAGATGAATTTATTGAACCAATTGTCATCACAGATTCCAATGGTGACGCGGTAGGTTCCCTGAAGGCCGACGATGTGGTGATTTTCTTTAATTTTAGAACAGATCGCGGTCGACAACTTACCGAGGCCCTTACTCAGCAGGATTTTCCGGAGTTTGAAATGAAAAAAATGCCCTTGTATTTTGTGACCCTCACCAAGTATGACGACAGTTTTTCAAACATCAATGTAGTTTTCAAAAAGGAAAATATCAAGACCACCTTGGGAGAAGTGCTGGAATATATGGGGAAACCACAAATAAGAATTGCGGAAACCGAAAAATATCCACACGTGACATTTTTCTTTTCAGGGGGAAGGGAAAAACCTTTTAAGGGTGAAAGCAGGATCATGTGCAATTCCCCCAAGGTTGCAACCTACGATCTTCAGCCTGAAATGAGTGCTTATGAGATCAGGGATAAAATTATTCCGGAAATAAATTCCAAAAGCGCCGATTTTATTTGCCTGAATTTCGCCAATCCGGATATGGTTGGCCATACCGGGATTTTAAAAGCAGCCATCAAAGCCGTTGAGGTGGTAGATGAATGCCTGGGGGATGTGGTAAATGCAGCGCTCAACAACGATTACAGTGTGTTGGTAATTGCCGATCACGGGAACAGCGAGGTGATGATAAATCCCGATGGCACTCCAAATACCGCACACACCACCAATCCCGTACCTTTTATTTTGGTAGATAAGGACATCAAGACCATTAAAGATGGGGTGCTGGGCGATATCGCTCCGACTATTTTAAAATTGATGGGGATTCCCAAACCCGAACTAATGACACAAGATCCATTAATCTAAAGAAATGAAAATGAGTTTATATGTTTTAATTCTCACATTTTTCACCTCCTGTGGAAACAGCAATGAACCTGCTAAAACAGCCCCTTTGGAGTCAACTCCTGCGTTAGTTGAAGATTCAGAGCTGCAACAGGAGGTGCTGCTCGGGGAATTCACAAAAGAAGATTTGCAAAAACCGCCTTTTCTGACTTGGTTTAAGAGTGAATATGACGCTTTCAAGCCCTCTGCAAAACCAATGGAAACCATAAAAGCCGAACTTTCAGACTATGAAATCATGGTCTTTATGGGAACCTGGTGCGGGGACAGCACACGGGAAGTGCCAAAACTTTTAAAAATTTTGGAGGAGTCTGGATATGATTTATCCCACCTGACCATGGTGGGGGTTGACAGAAATAGAACTACCCCGGAAAAACTGGAAGCAGGCTGGGATCTGGATAGGGTTCCCAGCATCATTTTTATGAAAGATGGAAAAGAAATAAACCGTTTTGTAGAATATCCAAGGGAAACCATTGAAAAGGATATAGCCAGGATAGTAAGCCAAAAGGGGTACAAGCATTCCTATTTGAACTAATTTTATCCGGCTTACCTCAAAAAAAACGCCCGTAAAAGAGTGGGGAACCTTATTCCTCTTAATTTTGGAAATATGCAGAAAATATTGACCATCGCCATAGATTTTGACGGGACGATTGTTGAAAACAAGTTTCCAAAA
>JBGSWA010000496.1:0-4664 GCA_041752645.1 Gillisia sp.
GTGTTGCCAGACAGCAGGAACCAGGGAATTGCCTCTGCGATTTTAAAACAACTGGAGCGTTGGGCCGTTGAATTGGCAATTGGCAAGCTCTTGTTGGAAACCGGGTTTAACCAACCCGAAGCAATTGCGCTGTACAAAAAAAACGGCTATCTAATTATACCCAACTATGGGCAATATGAAAACATAGCAAACAGCGTATGCTTTGAGAAAGTACTTAATAAATAGAACTCAAATACTATGGGTTAAAAACCCATATATTGAAGACAGGACTGAAAGTCCATTTGGTGGCTTCGCCGATCTTTTTATTTTTTATCTGCATTATTTAAAAATATTTGTAGAAGCTAAAGCCTTGCACTAAAGTGCATAGCTTAACCTAGCGTGTTGAGACCAGTTAATGACGATCTACAATTAGGTGCAGGCTAAATAAATTAGTGTATTTGATAACTAATTAGCTACATGAGTATAGATAATTTTTTTCAAAATTTTCCACCGAGCGTGTTTGCAGACTTTACTTAGAATCACCACGTAAATTTAAAGGAATTGTTTGTAGAAAAATGTGGTTCTACCCACCAGTATTGGATTGGAAATTTGATTAGATGGCAATGTAAAGTCTGTATAAACCCATTACGTTAAAATAGAGGACGATTATGGAAAATTCAAATTTGCCTTATATGACCTGGCTTTGGGGGATTTTTTTTTACACGTACAAAAAAGCATTTTCTGCTTTTAAGTTGTAGTGGCTTTTAGGTCACAGTCGCTACGAATCCATTTGGCTTATGATGCACAAAATAAGGGTAATGATGGGAGCCTGAGATGAAGAGTATAAGCTGGATCGGGTTTATTGAAATGGACGAAGGGTATTTGCCGGCTTATCGAAAAAAAGAAAACAATGATGGCCTGGTATAATTGCCAGCAAAGGAACTGGAGAGAAATGTAACAACGATAATAGCTGTTTCTTCAACTTCATTATCTGGTGTTGAAAGCAAAGAAGCACTCCCAAACGCTATTCCTCACTTTATTAAAATTAACGTTGTGGAATCTATCGCTAAAAATTGATATTGAATAACAGGCTAAACAAATGGTCTCCACAAATGCTACCGTTATGACTGACGGAAAAAAAGGAATTAGCGTATTGGGCAATATTGCCAAAAAATACAAGGAAGTAATTCTAAAAGTTAAAACAGAAGTATCTAATATATTTCTATGGGTGCATATTGCAATTAGCAATGTGAAAAAGAAAATATTGGGGCTGTATCACCCCGTAAAGGAGACCTAAATGCAAGATTTTTTAAGCGAATATTGTTATAAATTTAATCGAACAAACCAGAGTAAAAAGTTTTTTCATAGCTTCCTAAATGTGGCAACTTTCTACTCATGGTACACTCACTGCACCTAAAAGCGGATAGTCATTTAATATTTGATATAATTGGTCGTTCATCATTTACAGTTAATTAGAACTCCAACGATTGCTTAGTAGAACAAAAGCCATAACGAACATAGAATTATATACCTAGTTTTGAATTCGTATCAGCAAGAAGTTCGCATAATGAATGCTTGTATGAAAACCCATCTATGAAAATCAAAAAAATACTTTCCCGCATTTCTCTGGCATTTCTCTTATTAAACGGATTTTCTGCTGCTGCTCAGCTAAGTGGTATCAAATATATTCCGGGTGATTATAGTACCATCACCGCAGCCGTCGCTGCACTAAACTCTGTGGGGCCAGGAACAGGGGGCGTTACATTCAATATTGCAGCCACTTACACGGAGACCATTTTTGCTCCAATATCTCTTAGTGCAACGGGGACTTCTTCAAATCCGATAGTATTTCAAAAAAATTCAGCTACAATTGGGGCCAATCCTTTAATAACTGCCTATACTGGTGGATCAGGTACACCGGCTACTAATGTGCAAGATGGAATTTGGCGAATGTCGGGTTCAGATTATGTAACAATTAATGGAATTGACATAAAAGATAATCCCTTAAATACTACAAATCCTTCTACAATGGAGTACGGATATGCATTGTACAGGGCAAGTGCATCCAATGGCTGTCGTAACGTAACCATTCAAAATTGTACGATTTCACTCAATAGAATAAACAATGCCTCCCCGGTCAATCCGATGATTGAAGGATCATGCGGTATCATTGTTATGAATGCAGGGGCGGTTTCGGCCATCCAGGTAATAGGAACTGTTGCTGGGGGCACCAATTCGAATAATAAATTTTACTCCAATACCATTCAAAATTGCAATTATGGTATTTGCATCATTGGCAATGCAGATGTTAGCCCTTATACATTAGCGGATTTCAACAACGATATTGGTGGAAGTTCTGCGGCAACCGGAAACATAATCTTTAACTTCGGCGGTGCTGCAGGAGCGACAAACCCATCATCAGGAATACGCACGCTTAACCAATACGGCCTGAATGTTTCCTATAATACAATCAATAACAATACTGGTGCAGGTGTTAATCATCCAACCATCCTGAGAGGTATTTTTACTACCAGTGCGCCGGGGGCAAATACCGCCATTACTCACAATACCGTTACACTACATGGAGGCGGTACTACTGAACCATTGTGTGCAATTGAAAATGCAGCCGGTAATGTAGCTGCGGCCAATACCATTAATATCAGTAATAATAGTATTGTAAACAGCACCTATAATTCTGCAACAACAGCTAACTTTTATGGTATTTACAATACCGCCGCGCCTGCAGTACTTACCATAAATGGCAATACTGTAGCAGGAAATACTTTAACGTCAACAGCAGGAATCTACGCTCCTATCTTAAACATGGGAATAGTAACAACTGCTATCAATATTGACTCTAATAATATCGGTAACAGCGTGTCAGGCGCTGTTACATACAACGGTGCCATTACGAGCAACCAAACTTTTATTAACAACAGCCGTGGGGCTGCAACGGCAGCCTTATCTATACGGAATAATAATTTTCAGGGAATTGTTTATTCGATTCAAAGTATCGCAGTAAGTACCTTAATTTTTAATTCAGCAGCAACTTTATCGCAGGCAATTACCAATAACACTTTTACAAATCTTGCGCTAAATTCCACTGGCAATGTTTTTTTTATTTCCAACAATGTAAGTGTTCCTTCTACGGGTACACAGAATGTAAATAATAATTCAATTGCTGGTTCATTTAGCAAAACTGGTACCGGTGGCAAGGTCACCCTTTTTACCAATACGGCAATTTGCGCCCTTGGAAGCCTTACCAATAATAATAACAATAACTTCTCTAATATTACTGTTACCGGAAGTACCGTTTTAGATGGATGGGTTAGTACAGATACAGGATACTCAGCTAAAATAATTCAAAATAATACTTTCAGTAACTGGATAGGCGGCACTGGCTCTGTTAACGCAATGAATGTAAATCACACCAGCACCAACGCTGTTGTAACAGGCAATGTGATCAATAATATTTCAGGCGGCGGCACCGTTACGGGCATCACCACTGGTTTTGGAAATGATAAAATATTTTCAAATACCATTTATGCGCTTTCTTCAACGGGTGCCTCCAATGTAACCGGCATTTTGATAACTGCCGGAACTAACAAAAATGTTTACGGTAACAAAATTTACGGATTGCAGCTAAACAATACCGGTGGCATGGTTAGCGGAATTTCTGTTACAGGTTCAACGTTGGCCACTGCTAATATTTATAATAATTTGATTGGAGATTTAAAAGCGCCTATTGCAAATACAGGTAGTGATGTTGTAAGAGGTATCAGCGTTACTTCAATTGCCCCAAATTCAACCATCAACCTTTATTTTAATACCATTTATCTCAATGCCAGTTCAACAGGAGCCAGTTTTAGTACCTCCGGAATTTACCACACTTCCAACGCTACGGCTACTATAGCAACGCTTAATTTAAGGAATAATATTATAACAAATCTTTCCACTCCTAATGGATCAGGACTTACCGTAGCTTATCGAAGATCTTCTACAACCTCAACGAACTATATATCCACTTCTAATAACAATCTTTTTTATGCAGGAACACCCGCATCTAACAAACTACTTTTTTATGATGGAGCCAATTCTGTTCAATTACTTTCTGCCTATAAAACATTGCTTGCTCCCAGAGATGCACAGTCTGTTACCGAAGACCTGATTACTACTTCAAAGTTTTTAAGCACTTCCGGTGCTTCAGCATCTTTTTTGCACATCGACTCGGTTAAGTCAACTCAGGTGGAAAGCGGAGCCGTTACAATTACCAATTTCACCCGTGATGCAGATAACCAGGTGCGTCAGGGCAATGCGGGTTATGCAGGTACAGCAACAGCCCCCGATATAGGTGCCGATGAAATAAATGGCATACAGGCCACAGGGCTGTCCGGCACATACAAAGCAGGTATTGGGCAAATCTTCACTTCATTGACAAATGCAGGCGGCCTCTTTGCAAATATCAATAACCTTGGGCTAAGCGGAAATGTAATTGTGTATATCACTTCCGATTTGACAGAAGACGGAAGTAATATTTTAAATTCATGGTTTGAACAGGGTATCGGTAATTATACTTTAACCATCTTGCCAGATGCTTCAATTACAAGAACCATTTCTGGCGATGTGTGTTAGTCGGCATGATACGTTTCAATGGTGCAAAAAGGATCTCCATTGATGGCAGTAAT
>JBGSWA010000497.1:0-21435 GCA_041752645.1 Gillisia sp.
AAAGGCGAATGCAAATGCGAAGGTTGCGTGTAATTTTTTAAAATGCATATTTTTCTCTTTAGATATTGTTACTGGTAAGGGCCAGGGGTGAAAAAATTTTCACGGCGTAAAGTTGCGTAACCTACGGATGTAAAGTGTTACGCTACAGAAGAAAAGAGTTATATAATTCCCACATTTGGCGCTAGTTTAACTAAAAAAAACAATAAGTAGCTTTTGACTCCGTTGAAAAAGTCAATGCGGAGTTGACAGGTATCATTGAAGGTCATAAATTCAAATCCGGAGATTGCGGGGAAGTAAATGCACAAAAAAATCCCCCGTGGCCCCGATGGGAATGTTCGCCTATTTTCCTGCTAATGAAAAAATAAAAGCAATTCCCTTTGGCAATACGGGACATTTACATCTTCAGCAGCAGTAACGGTTAGATGAAATGCAGGATCTTTTTAGCTCTCAGTGTTTATCCGAAACCCCTGGAGTAGTTCCGGTTTTGATGATATCCCTTCCTGCCTAAAGCGCATTTTTATTCGAAAATCACTTTTTACTCAGCCCGGCAATAGCTAAATGCTGCCGGACCTTTTGTATTAGAAAACTATTCCGTGGGAATGGGGTCAGATAAACTTTCTAAAAAGACAATGAAATTGGTTTCCTGAACTTTTAATCTTTTTCTTACCCTGTACCTGGCCGTTTCTACACCCCGCACCGAGATATTAAGCAAGGGAGCTATTTCCTTGTTGCTGAGGTTCATTTTTACAAAAGCACACAACCGCAATTCCCGTTTGGTAAGATCGGGATCAATACTCTTGAGTTGCTTAAAAAAGTTCTTGTGGATCCGTTCAAAATTCACGTCAAAAATAGTCATATACTCCTCTCCAATGCGGTGCTGCTGAAGTTTCATTAAAATATCCTGAAGTTTTTTTCGGGCCGGAGAGGTTTTTAAGGTGGTTTTAAACTCTTTCAGGTTCGTATAGGTATCAGAAAAAACTTCCCTCTTTTTTAGCAGCAGCATGGTGTAATTGGCCAATTCTTTGCTTATCCGAATATTGTCTTCTTCCAAAACCTGTTTGTCCCCAATTATCCTGTTTTTGTCCTGTTTAAGTTTTAGTTGTTCAATCTCCAGCTCCAGTAACTTTTTTGATTTTTGTTCAGTGATCCTTGATTTTTTCCTTTCCTGATGTATTTTCCATCTAATGGAATACAAAAGGACAAGGACCAGGAAAATAATAACAAGGCCATAGCAAAAGAAGGCTACATCGGTTAGATACCAAATTTGTGGAATGCTGAAATTAAAACTGCTTTGCTCTCCTGTATTTCCCGTAAAATCACGGCTTCTAACTTTAAAGAGATAGTCTCCGGGAGGTAAATGAGTGTATTCTTTATAGGCTGTTTCATCCCATAAGGACCATTTTGAATCGATCCCCTCCAAAATATATTGATATTCAATAGTTGCAGAAGGGGACATGCGAGGGGTTGCAAATTCCACCCTGAAAACATCGGTTTGATTAGGCAGCGATACTTGCTTTTGATTGTTTAAAGGAATTTTTTTCTCCTGTTGTTTCTTGAAATAGGAGGCTTGGGTGATCTGGGTTTTAATTTTATAATCGAATGCTTTTTTATTGGTATCATAAAGATAAAGCCCGGTGTTGGCTCCCACAAGGACCTTGTTGTTCTCCAAAGGCAAAATGCTTTCCATGCCGCGGTTAAGGTATCCTTTAAGGTTTAGAAACAGGTCTTTATTAAGTTTTGGTTGTTTTTCTTCCGAAGTAAAAAAACCAACTTCATCATCCAGGACCACCCATGTTTTTTCTTTATGCTGCAGGAGTTTCCTGGTGTTGTATACTGTATCCAAGATCCTGTTAAGCGTCTCAAAGCGTTCAAAACGGTTTGAAGCCGGATTAAAGGTGTACAGCCCGGTGTTGGAAGTAAAAACAATATCCTGGTTCCAATTAAAAACATTTACATTAAAGGGGGAAGATAATCCGTTTTGGTCCGTATAATGCTCCTGGGCATAAACCCTGGTGTAGTCCTCATTTATTTTAAGCTTGTATACCCCTTTAAACCCGTGGCACACCCAGAAAGTATTATCCCCGGGAGCCTGTAGGATATCCCTTGCCGATTCGTCAAAACCTTTAATCTTATGTTTAATCTGCCAGGTATTGTTTTCCTGGGACAATACATACAGGCCGTTGTAATTAGATGCGAGGTATGTGTCTGGAACTCCTTCCACTGCCATAATATTCCAAAATCCCCCCTGGAGGCCTATTCGCTCAGGCTTGCCATTTTTAAATTGAAATAAGCCTTTGTCGTGGCTAATAATAATGCTCCCTCCTTCTTTTTGAATGGACCAGGCCTGGCCTTCCAGGCCGGGGATATTTTGAAAGCTCAAGCCGTTGTTTTTGATGTTAACTTCCTTGATATCCGAGGTGTAAACCCCTTTATTGGTGGCCAGATACAATATTTCGTCATCTATTAGAACATCGTACACAGAGGCATCCCTGAATAATTCTGCAACGGGGGAGTCAAATTCAATATAATCCAAACCATTATTGAGAAGCGCCCAAATATTGCCGTCGCTCTGGTAAAAATTTAATATTGAAGAATCAAAAACATTGGAAAATGAATTGGGTTGGTAGATAATATCCCCTTCTTTTGTCAATAAAAGTATTTTGGAGTTGAGGGTTCCAAGCAGGAAATTTTCACCGTGTTTAATAGCTGTGATTATCTGGGCATTATAATCTTCCTTGAAAATCGATTTCCAAAGCGTGATGGTTTTGGTCTTTATGTTTCCTTTATAAAACTGACCCGTTTTGGAAATTGCTAAAATTTCATTTTTGTTTTGAAGAGGTAAAAAGGATACTATTATGTCATTGTCAAAGCTTGCGGCTTCAAAAATCATTTTCAGGCCCATGCCTTCCGGATCAAACTCTAAAATACCATTTCCTTCATCCTGCACATAGAGGCGATTATTTACAATTCCTGAGAAGGTGAATGCCTGGTTTGAAGAAATATGGGTGGCATTATTGCCTGAAATTGCAATTAGCTCATTAAAGGAGCGGTAGATTATGTAGTCTTTCAATAGGTGAACCTGCCAAAGGTTCTCAATTTTTTCATTTTCGAGCTTTAAATCCTTCAAGAGGGATTTGTATTGGTAATTTCCTTCCGGATCTTTAAGAATGTTTCCAATTTCATTATACCCCCCGGCATATACTTTCCCGTCAGGGGCGGTGGCCAGGCTCCTGACTCCCGAATTATTGGGAAGAAGGACTTTTTGCCAGCGTTCCCCGTCAAAAATCACGGCTCCATCGTTATTTCCGAAATACAGGATCCCCTGATGATCCCTGGTCATGGTCCAGAACTGGGCATCGGCTTGAAAATCGGTCCTGGAATAATGGGTGATTTTTGGCAATTTCCCCAGATCTTCAAACTTGGCAAGGTCCTGACTAAAGATGGGGGAACCCCATAGAAAGAGCCAGGTAAATAGTAACCGGGCTAGGAGTGGCGGGGTAATTATTGAGTTTTTATACAATTGGAGGTCTAATTTAATCATTACTCAAAAATAATAAATTTTTTATAACATTAACTTTTTATTAATACTTTTAAATGACCAGTAATCAGTTTTTTACAATTTTTGAAGTAGGAATGACGTAGGATTTTTATTTTTTGGTGTAATTCAAATGTATTCGTTTTTTGACTTGGTATGCGATCATATTATAAATTAGTACACTCTAAGATGAATAAGAAAACGATTTCGGTTGTAAAAAATTTATGAATTTAATAATTGCAACAAAAAAGCTACTTGTTTATTTAAGAATAATTTAACCCAAAAGATTTATGCAATTTAACAATCAATTTAACAATCAATCCAATGAATAGATTTACATGTTTTTTAATTGTACTTTTTGGTGGTATTTTTTCAATGTATTCACAAAGCCTTCAGGTTCAGGGAAAAGTGAGCGATGAGCAAAATATTCCACTGATCGGGGTCAATGTATTGGTGAAAAATGAGGCCAGGGGTACCACAACGGACTTTGACGGAAATTATTCACTCAATGTTTCCCCAGGCGAGACGTTGATTTTTTCTTATGTAGGCTATGCTATCAGCGAGGCAGTCATAGACAGATCCCAGACCCTCGATGTAGTCTTGCTGGAAGATAAAGGCAGTCTGGACGAAGTTATCGTTGTCGGTTATGGTACCCAAAAGAAGAGTGTGGTAACAGGAGCTATTTCAAGTGTAAAAGCAGCTGATATTGAGGGGCTTCCTGTTGAAAGAGTAGAGCAGGCTCTTCAAGGAAGGGTTTCAGGGGTAGTTATTGCCGCTGACGCGGGACAACCGGGATCCTCCTCTACAGTAAGGGTACGGGGTATTACCACCTTTGGAAATAATAATCCGCTGTGGGTTATCGATGGGGTTATTGTAGATTCGGGTGGTATTGGATTTCTTAATCAATCAGATATTGCCTCAATTGAGGTTCTGAAAGATGCGGCATCTCTTGCCATATATGGAGCCAGGTCAGCAGCAGGGGTAATTTTAATTACCACTAAAAAAGGAAAAGCTGGTCCCTTAAGCGTGAATTATACCGGTTTTGTGGGTATTTCTGGTCCCGCAAAAAAATTATCCCTATTAAATGCTTCTGAATATGGCGCTGTTCTGAATGAGAAATCAATCGCAGATGGAGGACCCTTAGTTTTCCCAAATTTAGCGGCCTTAGGAGCAGGAACGGATTGGCAGGATGTTATTTTTAATGATTCGGCACTGCGTACCTCACATGAGGTTAGTTTGTCCGGAGGAAATGAATATTCAACATTTTATGCCTCCTTTGGTCTTAGCGATCAGGAAGGGATTGTTATGTCTGATGTCTCCAAATTCAATAGAAAGAACATACGTTTAAATTCAACGCATAAAATATCTGACATCTTTAAAGTAGGTCAAACCCTGGGATATGCTCATAAGAAATCCATGGGTATCGGAACAAATTCTGAATTTGGCGGACCCTTAAGCTCTGCCATCAATTTAGATCCCATTACCCCTGTAATTGTTACGGATCCGGTTATTGCGAATGCTTCTCCATATAGTTCAAATCCAGTTTTCAGGGATGCCAATGGAAATCCTTACGGTATTTCTGGTCTTGTAGGACAAGAAATGACCAACCCTTTAGCTGATATTCAAAGACAAATAGGGAACTATGGCTGGTCTGATGATTTGGTTGGGAACGCTTTTATTGATATTGCGCCAATTCCAGATCTTATATTTAAATCCTCGGTAAGCGGAAAATTATCGTATTGGGGAGATGAAGGGTTTACACCTGAATACTATTTGCAATCCTCCAGTATTAATAAAACAAACAGATTGACCAGGAGCAGAAGCAAAGGCTTTGGGTGGAGTTTAGAAAACACCGCGCTATATTCAAAGGCAATAGGTCAACATAATTTTTCGGTATTACTTGGGCAAGGGGTCTATGTGGATGATATCTCAAGTGGTATAAACGTAGTTCATCAAAATCTGCCGGTAAATACAAGGGAGGAAGCTTCCTTTGGTTTTGAATTAGATCCTGAGGATATTGATGGAAGTACCTGGAATGCAGATGAACACAGAGTAACTTCTTTATTTTCCAGGTTGACCTATAATTATGGAGAGAAGTATTTATTTACCGGAATTATCAGAAGGGATGGCTCCTCAAGATTTGGTTCAAATAATAAGTTTGGTATTTTTCCATCCTTTTCAGCAGGGTGGGTACCCTCAAAAGAAAATTTTTGGCCGGATAACGCCATCGTAGATCAGTTCAAACTAAGAGGTGGGTATGGAGTTACAGGGAGTGATGCGATCGCAAATTTTAAATATTTAGCTTTAATTAGTGGAGGAAGAAATTATACCTTCGGAATTCCTGGTGCAATTAATCCCGGTTCAATTAATATTGGATATAGCCCGGATGCTCCGGACAACCCTGATTTAAGATGGGAAGAAACCACTCAGACAAATATTGGTTTTGAAACAAGGTTGTTTTATAATTTGGATCTAACCTTTGATTATTACATAAAAGAAACCACCGGGATTTTACAAGATGTTGATATTCCAGGTTATTTAGGTGCAAATGGTAATCCTGCAGGGAATGTGGCCGATATGAAAAATACGGGCCTTGAGTTGGAATTAGGCTATAGAAAAACATTTGGGGATTTTAATTTCAGAGCAGGTGGAAATGTTTCTTACCTTGAAAATGAAGTAACTTATGTAGGTGAAAATAAAAGTTTCATCGGTGGTGGTGCCGGTTTTCAATCGATGGGGGATGTAACCAGAACCCAGGTAGGGGAATCCGTTAATGCCTTCTATGGTTTTCAGACAAATGGAATTTTCCAAAATATAAATGAGGTGAATTCCTATGTAAATACCTCAGGAACTCCACTTCAACCCAACGCAGTTCCGGGGGATTTTAAATGGACCGATGTGGATGGGGATGGAGCAATAACAGATGATGATAGAACATTTTTAGGCACCCCCCTTCCAAAATATACCTTTGGGTTAACCCTAAATCTGGATTACAAAGGATTTGACTTTTTAGTATTTACCCAGGGGGTTGCCGGCAATAAAATATTCCAAGGCCTCAGAAGATTGGATGTAGCAAATGCAAACCATCAAACCTCGGCTTTAAGCAGATGGACCGGGGAAGGAACTTCTAATGATTACCCAAGATTAACAAATACTGATCCAAATCGGAACTTTGGACGATTTTCAGATTTTTATCTTGAAAAGGGGGATTATTTACGGTTTAAAACAGTCCAATTTGGCTATTCCTTGCCAAGCGATGCAATTAGTAAAATGGGAGCTAAAAAATTAAGACTTTTTGTGACAGGAGAAAATTTACTAACCTTAACTGATTACTCAGGCTTTGATCCTGAAATTGGGGGTAATGTATTTGGAATTGACAAAGGATATTATCCTCAGGCTAGATCCTTTATGTTTGGACTTAATCTACAATTTTAATAAAATGAAAAGTATTATGAAATATAAAAATTTTAAGTTTCCATTAATAGCAATCGTTATTTTGGTTACAATCTTCTCATGTTCTAAAGAATACATAGACGTAAAACCGGAAGGAGTATTCCTTTCAGAAAGTTATTATTTAAATGAGGAACAAGCCTATACGGGCGTGGTTGCCGCTTATGATTTATTAAGAAAGCATTCAGGGGGTTTTGAAAATATGGTGACTATGATGAACGCTGGTTCGGATGATCATTATGCAGGAGGCGGTAGTATAACAGATGGCGCTGGAATACAGTCATTTTCAAATTACACTTTAAATCCATTTGAAATGCCTAAATCTTTTTGGGATGATTTTTATAAAGGGGTATTCAGATCAAATATGCTGATTTTGAAATTACCGGATATCCCGATGGATGAGAATCTGAAGGCGAGGTACATGGCAGAAGGAAAAGCGCTAAGAGGGTATTATCATTTTAATTTAGTCAGAATATTTAGAAATGTACCCCTGATTCTTGAACCAGTTCCACCTGCAGAATGGTACAATATTGTGCAGGCTACTCCGGAGGAAGTGTACACTCAAATTGAAAATGATTTATTGGCAGCCATCCCGGATTTGCCAATTACAATAACAAATGAGGCAGAATGGGGCAGATTAACACAGGGAGCAGCAAGAGCTATATTGGGAAAAGTATATTTAGAGGAAGGCAAAAAAGTGCTGGCCGCAGAACAATTTGCTTTTGTCAATGGTACCCCGGGAGAAATGAGCCAATACGGATATCAGTTACTGCCCAACTTTAATGATCTCTGGCAAATTGACAATAAGTATAATTCAGAATCCATTTTAGAGGTTGCGCATACAAATTTAGCAGAAACAGGGTGGTCTAGTAGTTATGGCGATACGGATGAAGGAAACCTGGTAAATACCATGGTTGGACCAAGAGGGTTTGTCGATCTGGATGCAACAGATACCATCCCAAATTATTCTTCAGGATGGAGTTTTAATCCGGTTATCCCTGAGCTATATGATCTATTAAAAAATGATCCTCGTTATGAAGCTACTATTTTAGATTTAAAAACCTTATCAGAACAGCGTAAAATTGCATATGCTCCGGGGTATCAGGATACGGGTTATTTCATTAAGAAATTTACCCCTACCTCAGAGGAAGAATCAGATTTATTGGGAGATATGTGGTTAAATCACAGACAAAATATGTATATAATCAGATTGGCCGACACGTATTTATTAGAAGCTGAAGCATTGGGAGGTGTGGGACCAAGAGCACAGGCATTATTAGATGCTGTGAGGGCTCGCGTTGGCTTAGCATCTGTTCCAGTTAATTTGGGGGTGGTATTGGCTGAAAGAAGGCTTGAACTTGCCGGGGAAGGTCATCGTTGGTTCGATTTAAGAAGAAATGGACTGCTTCAGGCCAGACTTGGGGACAGAGGTTTTATTTCCGGCACTCATGAAATTTTCCCAATTCCTTATAAAGAATTAGAAAATACTAAATTGGTTCAAAACCCTAATTATTAAAATTAAAAATATGAAAGCATTAAAATATCTTTTAAGCACTGTATTGCTGATTGCAGTAGTTTGGGGCTGTACAAAGGAAGAATTCGATAATGTCGATTTTATTGAAACAGGAACTTCTCCGGCAAACCTCACTGCTTTATTTAAGATAACACAGGATAATACCGGATTAGTTTCCATTATGCCAACTGCCGAGGGTGCAGTTTCCTATGACATCACCTATGGCGACGGCACTGCAACCACCGCAGTAATTCCTGCCGGTAGGCTTGCAAGCCATACTTATAGTGAAGGGACGTACAATGTCACTGTCATTGGGAACGGGATTACCGGGTTAAAAACTGAATTTTCAGAAGAGATCGTAGTCTCTTTCATAGCCCCTGAATTTGGTTCAGAGCCCATTATTTCAAACGATGCTGCTATGTCAAAACAAGTGAATGTAACGGTTCCCGATGACACTAAGTTTGCGATGTTTTTTGATGCATATTTCGTCGAGAATGGAGTCGAAACTATAATTTCTGCAAATGTGGGAGAAACAGCTTCTTATACCTATGAAAATCCAGGTTTAGTGGATATCAAGGTGGAACTTAAAGGGGGGGCAATTCAAACTGCGTTATTTTCTGTAACTGATTTTGAGGTAACGGAGATTTTACAGCCTCTGGTATCCGCTCCAACTCAACCGGGAAGGCATGCGACCAACTATATCTCTATTTTTAATGATTATTACACTAATATTGAGGGAAGTGATTTTAATCCAGGTTGGGGCCAGCAAACTATTTATACCGCCTTTGATCTAAATGGGGATGCCCTGCTGCAATACAGCGATTTAAATTACCAGGGAATCCAAATTGGTACGCCGCAGGATGTAACTTCCATGGAAACCCTGCATATTGACCTTTGGTCTGCAACTGACAACGCAGTTGATTTTTATCCGCTGCCTGTTGGAATTTCGGCTGAAAATGAGAAGCATTTCACCTTAAATCTTTTGGCCGACCAATGGAATAGCTTTGATATTCCATTATCATATTTTACGGATCAGGGATTGGCCTTGGACAATATTCACCAGTTTAAATTTCAAGGAGCAGGGTCCTTTTTTGTAGATAATATTTATTTCTACAGAGCTCCGACAGAACCTTCCATATTGGCAGGTACCTGGAGACTCTCCCCTGAGGCGAATGCTGTAAAGGTTGGAGATACGTATGGTGCAGGTAATTGGTGGGGAAATAGCGAAGCTGAGGTGAGCTCCAGAGCATGTCTTTTTGATGATGAATATGTTTTTGCCAATGATGGTTCCCTTAAAAATATTTTAGGTGCAGCTACCTGGCTTGAATCCTGGCAGGGTACCGAAGGATGTGGCACTCCAGTGGCTCCCCATAACGGTACAGCAAAATCCACATTTTATTATGATGAAGATTTAGCTGAGATTTTCATTACCGGGAAGGGCGCCTATTTAGGCCTTCCTAAACCATTTAACGGGGGAGAGCTTTCTGTTCCGGCGAATGCTCCGGATTCAATAACCTATGATATCGTCCTTTCAGATAATAATAATACAATGACCTTAGTTCTTGATTATGGAGGAGGATTTTGGACATTCAAACTTGTTAGGTAATTAAAAATAAAAAAAATGAAAAACATAAAATATACAATCGGAATCCTATTTTTAATGCTGGTTGCAGCTTGTCAGGAAGAAACCTATGAATTTGGAGATTTGACCGCACCCTCAAATCTTGTAATAGATACGGATATCGTTGGGGAATCGGCTGAAAACCCTGATGGGGATGGTACTGGGGTAGTAACTATTACAGTTAATGCTCAAAATGCAATTACCTACCGTATCGGGTTTAATAAGCTGAGCGATTATGGAAATGTTAGTTATAGTGCACTACCAACAGGTACCATCTCCAGAAAATTCACTGAGCCAGGGGTAAATACCTACAGAATTTCTGTAATAGCATTTGGTAAGGGAGGAGTATCTTCAAATTTGACCAAAGATATTAGCGTCAGAAGTGATTTTGCTGCAGATCCTGCAATTGTAAGCGCATTAACGAACGATGACTCTAAAACCTGGGTGGTTGACAAAAGTGTAGCCGGACATTTAGGGGTAGGACCCTGGACACCAAATTCTGTAACTCCTGAATGGTATTCAGCTGGGATAGATGAAAAAGTAGGAATCGCAGACTGTCTTTACTCAGCTCAATTTACATTCACCAAGGTGAGTGTCTCAGATACTTATACTTTAGAGGTGGTATCCCCAGAGGGTGCCTTTACAAAAACGGGAGATTTAGCAGGGGGTCTTCCTGGTATTCCGGCCTCTGGAGAAGAGGGATGTTATGCCTTTGGAGGTAATGCCTCAGCCTTTTCTTTTGCACCTGCAAGTTCGGGAGTGGCAGGCACAACTCCCTCTACACAAACCAGTATTCAATTGGGTGATGATAACACTTTTATAGGATATGGCGCTACCCTGAATGAGTATGAAATCCTGGAAATAACCCCAACCTATATGCATCTGAGGGTTCAGGGCACCGAAACAGGAAATGCCTGGTATTTAAAATTGGTGCCGGCAGAATAATACGATTTAAATCTACGGAATACCCGGGGTGAAAGATGCTCCGGGTATTTTTTAAAAATAATTTTTATAGCATCCTAACCTGCGTCTTATGAAAAATAGTTTAACAGATAGCACCTTTAAAAATTCTAAAAATATAATTAAAATTGAGGTATGTTCTATTCTTGCAATGTTTCTTTTTTTAAGTTGCGATGGTGCCTCCAACAATGATGAAATTAACTCCACGCCCTCGAATTTAGTATTTAACGTAGAGATTGTTGGAACTTCGACGGCAACTCCAACTGGGGATGGCAGCGGGAGGGTTATTCTGAATTTTTCAGCTGAAAATGCCACTTTGTATAAAGTGAATTTAGGGAACGGCCAGGTCAAGGAAACCTCGGCAAAAACCCTCCCCTATACCTATATAGGCAATGGGAGCAAAACCTATGAAATATTTGTATCTGCCTATAATGGAGATAAATTTATTTCTGCCAGTAAGGGCCTTACAATTTACGTTTCCCCGGGACTGCTCTGGGCGGATGAATTCGATACAGATGGCAGTCCGGACAGCTCAAAATGGGGATACGATTTGGGCGGCGGTGGCTGGGGGAATAATGAATCTCAATACTACACCGACAGGGCGGAGAATGTGATCGTGGAAGGCGGATTTTTAAAGATTACCGCTAAAAAGGAAAACCATCAAGGCTCACAATATACTTCAGCCCGAATGCTAACGGCCGGAAAATTTGACTTTACATATGGCAAGGTGGAGGTAAGGGCGAAACTTCCGGAAGGCGGCGGCACCTGGCCTGCAATCTGGATGTTGGGCTCAAATAATAGTTCTGTGGGGTGGCCAGCTTGTGGGGAAACCGATATTATGGAACACGCCGGGAACAGGCAGGGCACCGTGCAAAGTGCGATGCACACCCCTTCGAGTTCCGGAAATACGGTAAATCACGGCGCTCAGAACATACCAAGGGTTTCCACTGAATTTCACGTGTATGGCGTAGAATGGACACCTGAGAAAATGACCTTCTCGGTTGATGGGGTGGTTCATTACACATATAATCCACCGACAAAAAACAGCAGCACCTGGCCTTTTGATGCCGATCAGTTCCTCATTTTAAATGTTGCCATGGGGGGCAGTTTTGGCGGAGAGATTGATCCTGATTTCACTGCCTCCACCATGGAAATTGATTATGTGAGGGTGTATCAATGATCAGATAATTTTTGCCAATTCCGGTTTAAAAAACAGGCTCCGTGATACTAAAGTTTTAGAGGCGGATTAAAAATAGGCAAAACGCTTTATTAAGCAGGGAAAATACTAAAAAAATGGAATTTAAACAGCTCAGTGTACTTGTTGGCTTTATAGGGATAGGAGCCTTTTGCCATGCTCAAAACCTAAGGGTGATGACCTATAATATCCGTTTGGATATTGCCTCCGACGGACAAAATGCCTGGCCACTTCGCCAGGAAACCCTCAGCTCTCAAATTCGGTTTTACGAACCGGATATTTTTGGGATCCAGGAAGCCAGGCCAAATCAGGTAATCGACCTTTCAAATGCACTACCACAATATGACCAGGTGGGAATGGGAAGGGAAGGTCCCGGGAAAGGAGAATCCTCGAATATCTATTACAAAAAGGACCGGTTCAGGATTTTAGAATCCAATACGTTCTGGCTATCGGAAACTCCCGGGAAAATCTCCCTGGGTTGGGATGCGGCCTATAACAGGGTTTGCAGCTATGTCCTTCTTAGGGATAAAAAGGCCAGGAAAAAATTATGGGTTTTCAATACTCATTTGGACCATGTTGGGGAGGAAGCCAGAAGCAAAGGAATTCAGCTTATTTTGTCCAAAATTGCAAGCCTTAACACCAAAAATTTTCCTGTGATTCTCATGGGGGATTTTAATTCTGAACCCGCTTCAGAAAGAATTAGTATGCTTAAAAAAGTGATGAATGACAGCAGGGAACTCTCTGAAGAAAAACCTTTTGGACCTGAGGGGACCTTCAACGGCTTTAATCACCAGGAACCGGTTACAAGGCGGATCGACTATATTTTTATTTCAAAAAACGATAAATTAAAAGTAAAAAAGCACGCAATCCTAACCGATTCAAAGGATCTGAAATATCCTTCGGATCATTTTCCCGTGTTTGTCCAATTGAATTATAACTGATGAAAAATAAAACACCAAGCTTAGTTAAATTCCTGTTATTCTCAGCGCTGCTTATCACCTTTGGAAACTGCAGTGACCCTGAGAAGGAGGAGGTTAAACCTGTACCTGAGCCGCCTGTTGCTGTAAATGAAATGGATTTCTGGCTTACAAAAGGGGATCAATCCGTTAAACTTCAAAAGCAACCAGGGATTCTGGCCTTTGGCAATAGCGTTAATAATTACCCTTCCATTGAAATTGATGGTTCCAAAACCTTTCAATCAATTGATGGATTCGGTTTTACCCTTACCGGTGGTAGTGCCAAGGTGATCAATTCGCTGAGCGCCGGGAAAAAGCAGGAATTGTTGCAGGACTTGTTCGGGGTCCAGGAAAATTCCATTTCTATAAGTTATTTGAGAATTAGCATTGGGGCATCAGATCTCAGTGAATCTGTTTTTTCTTATAATGATCTGCCGGAGGGACATTCCGATGAAGCTCTTTCCCAGTTTAGCCTTGCTCCGGATAAAACCGATTTGATCCCGCTTTTAAAAGAGATCTTAAGCATTCAACCTACATTAAAAATCATGGGCAGCCCCTGGTCTCCTCCTGTGTGGATGAAAGACAACAACAGCAGTGTTGGCGGGAGTCTGCAACCCAAGTATTACGGGGTTTATGCCCAGTATTTTGTGAGATACATCCAGGAAATGAAGGCGGAAGGAATTGAAATTGACGCAATTACTCCTCAAAATGAACCCTTGCATCCGGGAAACAACCCAAGTCTGTCCATGAGCGCTTCCCAGCAAACCGATTTCATAAAGAATCACCTTGGCCCGGCCTTCCAGGCAGCAAATCTCGAAACCAGGATCATTATTTACGACCATAATTGTGATAAACCGGAATACCCAATTTCGGTATTGAACGATGCCGGGGCCAAGGCATTTATTTCAGGTTCTGCCTTTCATTTATATGCAGGGGATATCAGCGCCTTATCAGCCGTTCACAACGCGCATCCCGATAGGGATGTATATTTTACAGAACAATATACGCCCTCAGACGGCAGTTTTCAAGGGGATCTAAAATGGCATTTGAAAAATGTACTCATAGGCTCGATGAGAAACTGGAGCAAAACTGCCCTGGAATGGAACCTTGCCAACAACGCTTCTTTTGGGCCGCATACCCCCGGGGGCTGCACCACCTGTAAAGGGGCCATAACTATCAATGGCAGCAGCTCCTTCGCCAAAAACGTGGGCTATTATATTATAGGTCATGCCTCCAAGTTTGTCCCTACAGGCTCTACCCGGATTGAGAGTACTTTAACCGGGAACCTGTTTAATGTGGCTTTTAGTACCCCGGCAGGGAAAAGAGTGCTCCTGGTGGAGAACGATGGCAATTCCCTGGAGATTTTTAATATAAAATACAACGGGAAATGGGTCACAACATCCTTGGATGCAGGATCTGTGGGAAGCTATATCTGGTAATACTAATTTTTTTAATAAAGAATTTTAAAATGAAAAAAATCGCATTATTGATTCTGATGAGCCTTGCATTTTTGGGGTGTGATCAGAAAAAAGAGGCTATACAGCCGGAATCTAAACCATTAAAAGAAGCCCCGGTAACAATTAAGAAAGGATCGGTAAAAATATACACCACCGCTCAAGATACCGATTTGAAGCTCACCCTCACCGATAGCATAAAATTAAATAATTACCGGCAACCCCTGGAAACCGAAAATTCAATTGTTGTTGATCCCACAAAGCAATTCCAGACTTTTTTAGGAATTGGAGCGGCCCTGACGGATGCCTCGGCTGAAACTTTTTCCAAACTGCCACAAGAGCAGCAGCAAAAATTCCTGGAAGCTTATTACAGCACCGAAAAAGGAATAGGCTACACCCTGGCCAGGACGACCATCCACAGCAGTGATTTTTCAAGTGGCAGTTATACCTATATCGAAGAAGGAGACACTGAATTGGAAAGCTTCACTATAGAGCACGACCGGCAGTTTAAAATCCCACTCATTAAGCAGGCACTTGAGGCTGCCGGGGGGGATTTGACCATGTATGTCAGCCCGTGGAGTCCGCCCGCATTTATGAAAACCAACAACAATATGCTCCAGGGCGGAAAATTAAAACCCGAATATTTCCAGCCCTGGGCGAACTATTATTCGAAATTTATCAAGGCCTATGAAAAAGAGGGAATCCCGATCTGGGGACTTACCATTCAAAATGAGCCTATGGCAACCCAAACTTGGGAATCCTGCATTTATACGGCGGAAGAGGAACGGGATTTTTTAAAAAATTACCTGGGGCCAACTTTGGAAAAAGACGGTTTGGGCGATAAAAAAATAATTGTGTGGGATCACAACCGCGATTTGCATTATCAAAGGGTAAATGTTATTTATAACGACCCGGAAGCTACTAAATATGCCTGGGGGAGTGGTTTTCATTGGTATGAAGACTGGAAAGATGGCACCCCGATGTTCGATAACACCACGCGAGTACATGAAGCGTATCCCGATAAAAAACTCCTTTTTACCGAAGGCACCAATGAAAAATATGACCTTGCCAGGATCAATGATCCGGTTTTGGCTGAGCGTTACGGAAGATCTATGATTAATGATTTTAACAATGGGACCGTGGGGTGGACCGATTGGAATATTTTGCTGGATGAAAACGGAGGTCCAAACCACGTGGGTAATTTTTGTTTTGCACCAGTTCACGGGGATACAAAAACAGGCAAGCTGACCTTTACAAATTCCTACTATTATATCGGCCATTTCTCGAAATTTGTGCGTCCGGGAGCAAAGAGGATTACCAGTGTTTCAAGCGGGAATAAATTGCTGACAACAGGATTTATCAACCCCGATGGCAGTGTGGTTGTGGTGGTGATGAACCAAAGTGATGAGCAAATCAGCTATTTCCTAAGTGTCAACCTGGAATCAACCCAAATCGCAATCCCCGCGCGTGCCATTCAAAGCCTTGTTTATTGAGATAAAATGTTTTTAAATTTTAAAGCCTCAGAATGAAATTTATATATGTAATAGTATTTGGTTTCCTGTCATGGTCCATGGCAGGGCAAGGTTTTTTGCACAGAAGCGGGCAAAATATTGTAGATGAAAATGGGCGAAATATCCTATTGCGCGGCTTGGGATTAGGCGGATGGATGGTCCAGGAAGGCTATATGCTCAAAACAGGTGACTTTGCAGGGCCTCAACACCTTATAAAACAAAAGATCACCGAACTCCTTGGTGCCAAAAACACGGCAGAATTCTATGAGGCCTATAAGGCAAACGGAATTACCAAAAGGGACATTGATTCCCTGGCAGAGTGGGGATTTAATTCAGTTCGGTTGCCGATGCATTATAATTTATATACCCTGCCGATAGAACAGGAAAGGGTGGCGGGAGAGCATACCTGGCTGGAGGAAGGTTTTAAAATGACAGATGAGCTGCTCGGCTGGTGTGCCGAGAATAAAATTTACCTGCTGCTGGATCTGCATGCGGCCCCGGGTGGGCAGGGGAAGGATGCCAATATATCAGATTATGATCCTTCCAAACCCTCGCTTTGGGAAAGCCGCGCTAATCAGGATAAAACAGTAGCGCTGTGGAAAAAATTGGCACTGCGTTACAAGGACCAGCCATGGATTGGGGCATATGACATCCTCAACGAGCCGAATTGGAATTTTACGGGCACCAATCAGAATGGGTGTGATGAACCTGGCAATGCTCCTTTAAGAGATTTGCAGATTAGAATTACAAAAGCCATAAGGGAAGTAGATCCCAATCACTTGATCTTTATTGAGGGGAATTGCTGGGGAAATAATTACAACGGCATCTTCCCGCTTTGGGACGAGAATACGGCGATCAGCTTTCATAAGTATTGGAACAGGAACGACACGGCCTCGATACAAAAATTCCTGGATTACCGGGCCCAATACAATGTGCCGATCTGGCTTGGGGAGAGCGGGGAGAATTCCAACCTTTGGTTTACTGAGGCCATCAGCCTGATGGAAAAAAATAATATAGGCTGGGCTTTTTGGCCGATGAAAAAGATCGAAAATCTGGCCGGGGTCACCTCGGTCTCGACCACCCCGGAATATGAACAATTGCTGGACTATTGGAAAAACGGGGGCACCAGGCCAAGCGAAGCCTTCGCAAAATCAGCCTTGATGCAAATTGCCGAAAATTTCAAGATGGAAAGGCTCACTATCAGATATGATGTGATCGATGCGATGTTCAGGCAAGTGCACGCTACGGATACCAAAAAATACAAAGAGCATATCTTGCCGGGAAAAGTATTCGCCTCGGATTTTGATCTGGGACAAAACAGGTATGCTTATTACGATACAGATATAGCCAATTTTGACGGGACTCTCTTTACCAAATGGAACAAAGGAGGGGCCATGCGTAACGATGGGGTGGATATCCAACCCTGCTATGATTCAGTTACCAATGGATTTCAGGTTGCCTTTATCGAAGATGGGGAATGGCTTCAATACACCATTGAGCTTCCCAGCGAAAAAGTTTTCGATCTCGATTTCCGGGTTTCCAGCGACAAGGCCGGTGGGAAACTCTTTCTGAAAGATGACAACGGAAGAATATCTGAAACCCTGGAGATCCCCTTCTCAGGAGGAATTGAGGTTTGGGAAACCCTGAGCTTAAAAAATCTGGTTTTAAAAAAAGGGGTCAATAGAATCAGGGTCTATTTTGAAAAGGGGAATTTCAATTTAAACTTTCTGGAATTCAAAGAACCGGGAAAAACGATCGGGTTAAAATAATAAGGAATTTAGAAATAAAAGATTCATAAAACTTAAGTTTCCCACAAAATGATTATCAGGATCCTGGAGATGTCTGCTATAAAAAATACTAAAAACAAATATGAAAAAGATAGTAACAACAGCACTTTTATTGACCTGCTTTTTTGGGTTTTCCCAGGACCAAGGCATAGAGCAAAAGCTTGATGCTTTGCTGGAGCAAATGACCCTGGAAGAGAAAATCGGGCAACTCAATCAGTATACCGGGGATAATGCTGCTACGGGACCAATTACGATTAACCCTGACAAACAATCGGAAATAAAAGCAGGAAAGATCGGATCGCTGCTCAATATTTTAGGAAGCCAGCGAACCAGGGCATACCAGGAACTGGCCATGCAATCCAGGTTAAAAATCCCGTTGTTGTTTGGTCTGGATGTTATCCACGGGTATAAAACCACCTTCCCCATTCCCCTGGCCGAGGCCGCGAGTTGGGATCTGGAGGCCATTGAAGCCTCGGCAAGAATTGCCGCGACAGAAGCCTCCGCGAGTGGAATTCACTGGACTTTTGCGCCTATGGTCGATATAGCGCGCGATCCGCGTTGGGGAAGAGTGATGGAAGGGGCTGGAGAGGACACCTTTTTGGGCTCCAGGATCGCTTTTGCAAGGGTAAAAGGCTTCCAGGGCAAAAAATTGGGAGAGATAAATTCAGTGATGGCCTGCGTCAAACATTTTGCGGGGTATGGCGCCGCGGTGGGTGGCAGGGATTACAACTCGGTGGATATGAGCGATCGCATGCTTTGGGAAACTTATTTGCCACCTTTTAAAGCCGCTTTAGACGCGGGAGCGGCAACTTTTATGAATTCTTTTAACGATTTGAACGGGATTCCTGCTACCGGGAACAAATATTTGCTAAGGGAGATCCTGAAAGAAAAATGGGGTTTTAAGGGGTTTGTGGTTTCAGATTGGGGCTCCATCGGGGAGATGATCGCTCACGGCTATTCAAAGGACAGCAAGCAAGCCGCCTTGGCGGCTATAACCGCCGGGACTGATATGGATATGGAAAGCAATGCCTACCGCAATAATTTAGCCCAATTGGTACAGGAAAATAAAGTCCCGGTTTCGCTAATCGATGACGCTGTAAAAAGAATCTTGCGCAAAAAATTTGAATTGGGATTGTTCGAGGATCCATTTAAATATTCAAACCCCGCCAGAGAAAAAGCGGCACTCAACAATCTGCAGCATACGGAAGCTGCCAGGGAAATGGCCGCTAAAAGTATCGTTTTATTAAAGAATGAAAACAACCTCTTACCCCTTTCAAAAGAACTCAAAACCATTGCTTTTATTGGGCCCATGGTAAAATTATTGAGGGCGAATCACGGGTTCTGGTCCATAGATCTAAAAGATATAGATTCGACCTATATAGTTTCTCAATGGCAGGGATTGCAAAATAAAGTAGGCAAAAACACTGAGCTTTTATATGCCAGGGGTGCTGATATTGAAGGGGAAAATAAAGACGGGTTTGCAGAGGCAATCGCTATTGCCAAAAAGGCCGATGTGGTAATTTTAAGCATTGGGGAAAGAAGCGATATGAGCGGGGAGGCCAAAAGCCGAAGCAATATTCATATTCCGGGGGTGCAGGAGGAATTAATCAAAGCTATCCAGGCGACAGGAAAACCCGTGGTAGTTTTAATAAATGCGGGAAGACCGCTGATTTTTAACTGGACTGCCGATAATGTCCCGGCAATTCTTTACACCTGGTGGCTGGGCAGCGAGGCCGGGAATGCCATTGCAGATGTGCTCTTCGGAGATGTCAATCCATCGGCAAAATTGCCGATGACTTTCCCAAGAGATGAGGGCCAGTTGCCAATTTATTACAATCATTTCAATACAGGAAGACCTGCCATGAGTGAAACCAATACCAATTATGTTTCTGCATATACCGATTTATTGAACAGCCCTAAATTTCCTTTCGGGTTTGGACTTAGTTATACCTCCTTTGAATATTCCGATCTGAAATTATCCCAGGAGAAATTCAATAGCAACCAGAGTATGGAGGTAAGTTTAAATATTTCCAATACGGGAAAGCTGGCCGGGCAAGAGGTGGTGCAATTGTATTTGAGAGATAAGGTAGGCTCGGTGGTCAGACCTATTCTTGAGCTCAAGGATTTTTAAAAGGTAGCGCTTCGTGCCGGGCAGACCAAAACCCTCAAATTTATAATTGATAAAGAGAAACTTTCCTTCTATAATCCCGAATTGCAGTGGGTGGCCGAGCCGGGGGATTTTGAGGTGATGATAGGCAGTTCTTCCGCAGATATCAGATTGCGAGGAGATTTTGAATTGCTTGAATAAAGAATATTCAACGGCAGAGCTCAACTTTTTAAACCAGGAATCTTTGAATTAATTGAAAGTGAATAATTAGCCCTTTTTAACCGAGATGGCTGTTGTGGAATCACGGATTCCACGACAGCCATTTAATACTCTTGTTATGAAAAATCATACCCAAAGCCTTATTAAAACAATTCTTGTTCTGGCCCTAATTATTGGATTTTTGGCTTGCAATCAACCGGGTGAAACTCAAAGCGCCGGGTTTTGGATCACCTCTCTGGACCAGAGTTCTTTATTGAAAAAAACGGAAATTGACTTCAATGCAGCAGAAGAAATTGCCCCTGACGCCACAATTAGTATAGACACTTCCAAAGCTTTTCAGGAAATTGACGGCTTCGGATATACCCTTACCGGGGGGAGCGCCCTGCATATCAATAAGATGAGCGGCCCGGCAAGGGCGGAGTTGCTGCAGGAGCTTTTCGGCACCGGGGAGCATGAGCTCGGGGTGAGTTATTTAAGGTTGAGCATCGGGGCCTCCGATCTGGATGAGGCGCCCTTCTCCTATAACGATCTGGAAGAGGGAGAAACAGATGAAACGCTCAGTAAATTCAGTTTAGCCAACGATACGCTAAATCTGATCCCCGTGCTCAAAGAAATCCTCAGAATCTCCCCGGATATCAAGATATTGGGTTCCCCCTGGTCGCCCCCTGTTTGGATGAAGGACAACAATAGCAGCATTGGCGGCAGCTTACAAAAGGAATATTACCCGGTCTATGCCCAGTATTTTGTAAAATACATTGAGGCCATGAAAAGCCACGGGATTACCATAGATGCGATCACTGTTCAAAATGAACCCTTGCATCCCGGGAATAACCCGAGTTTGCTAATGCAGGCCCAGGCGCAGAAAGAATTTATCAGAGATCATTTAGGGCCTGTTTTCGAGAAAAACGGCATTTCCACCAAGATCATCCTGTACGATCACAATGCCGACAGGCCCGATTACCCGATCAGTATCCTGGGAGATCCCCAGGCTGCCAAATATATCGATGGCTCGGCTTTCCATTTATACGGGGGCGAGATTGATGCCCTGTCCAAGGTCCACCAGGCGCACCCGGATAAGAATATTTATTTTACCGAGCAGTGGGTTGGGGCCCCGGGAGATTTTTCCA
>JBGSWA010000498.1:0-13198 GCA_041752645.1 Gillisia sp.
TTAAAGTCAAAAGTGAAATTGAACCCAAAATTATTACAAAACAAAGTACCAGGAGGCCCTGGCATAGAGCTGACATGTAATTCTGGCCTCAAATCCTAAGTTCCCTCCGAAGCAAAAGCTGTTAAGGGCAATTGCTATCACAAAAACAATTGCACCTATAATTTTGGTTGCTGAAGCCTTTAATGCATCTTTCTTTCAAGGTAAATTTTCAACCTGTTTCTAATAAAAAAAATGAGATATTATTTTTTTTATTCTGAGGTATTGCCCCACCACAATCTTTGGATCCCTAACAAATTAGGGCTTTAGTTCGATAAAAACATTGATTTTGGTAGGCTTGATTAGTTTTATAATTATATTATTCCAATCGCCATTTTTCAGTTTGCTTTTTCTTATCAATTCCCCTTCTTTGTTCGTCTTCCGGCCCAATGTCCGGAATTTCCTTATCTTTATGGTGAATGATCATGGTAATTGTTTCGTAAATCATAATGATGATCGAGATAAACCCACCTCCCAATACAGCTGCAATTCCCAGGATAAAATAATAGATGGTGATATAATAGGAATCCGGGATTATTTTTGTTTGTGTAATGGGTATATTCAGTAATAGCAGGGTAACTATTGCAGTAATAATTAAAATGGTATCGACCTTGGCAATGGTTGTCAGTAGGCGGTAATGTTGATGTCTTAATACTGAATTTATTGATATCTTCAAGCTTAGAAGATAAAGGATGATGACCAAAATATAGATTGATCCCAAGATGATCACATAACAAAGGGTCAGGATTCCGGACATGGAGGTAGCCAATAATTCCCTCGCCCTCAAACCGGAGATCTCTCCAAATGTATAGGTACAAAGGCCCATTACCAAGGCGAACACAATTCCCCCAACAATTGGACGTTTAAAAATTAAATTAATATTAAATTTCATTTTTAATCGAGATAATATTGCAAGTAATAATTGATTAAAAATAAGAATTTTCAGATTTATTTAATAAAAAACGCTGTTAAATTATGTGGTTAATCTATTAAAGTTTAGCGTATTGAGGTGTTAGTTGCCTGAATATTGCCTCCTCCAAAAATCCCCCAAGATTGATCAAATTTCAACACCTTCAAAAGGAAAATAAATATGGAAAAGGAGATAAGTGAAAATAAACGGATCTGGAATTAGGTTGTTTAAAGGAGCAATTAAAAATATAAGGAAACCCCGGAAACAATAACCCATCCAAAAACGAAGGTGTTTTGGATGGGTTATTTTGATAGAGCCAGGCCTTAAGAATTCCTGTTTGCCTGAATCTTTTATTTATTAGAATCTAATGAGCCTTCATCTGGGCTTTTCGTTTAGAAAGTTGGCGTTCCAAATCGCTTACCGTTTCAGCAATGGCTGCCTCAAAGGATTCTTCATTGGATTCTGCAAAAATTTGAGGTCCGGGAACACTCAGTTTAATATTGCAGATAAAACCTTTTGGCTCCATCCCGTCCTGTTTTTTCAAATATACTTCGGCACGAAGTACCCAGTCGTATTTTTTTTCTAGTTTGCTTAATTTTTCGTGTGTAAAATCCTGCAGACGTTCGCTTTTGGTAAGCTGAACAAATTGAAATATCGCTTCCATATTCTTATTGTTTAATTTAAGGCAAGAAACAAATCTTAAGATTTATCTGCAAGTATTTATGGGTTGTTTAAGTAATATTTATGATTGTCCAGTAAAGGTGTGGTATTTTAATTGCAAACAATTTTTTTTATTTTAAGCTAATTATTTGGTTTTTGGATAAAAGAAATCAACAGGGAAAGGATCAAACGAATTCTGAGGAAGGACTGAAAAAAATTAATGCAGAATTTCAACCAATTCCTTTAAAAATTGTATCTTAATGTCAAATGATGATGCTATAATTATTTTTATAAAAGGATACTATATAGTCAGTTAGATAGCCCAGGTAACCAGACACACAAGCTGAAATCTAAAATAATCATGAAAACTGAATCAATTTCGAGTCCAGGAAAAGTAACATCCATAATACAACTTGGATTTTTAACCCTTGGCCTACTCCTTATTTCAATGTCCTGCGGCAGCACAAAAAATACGCGGGGTGTCAATGATTTACAGAATTTTGAACAGCTAAGGGAATTGATACAATCCCGTGAATTTGAAATAGAACATGACTGGGCCGTCCCGTTGCGATTAACCTCGATTAATTTGATAGGAAACACCAATTTTATCCGGTTTAAAGGGGATAGCGTAACCTTGTTTTTGCCTTATTTTGGGGTAAGACAATCCGGTGGGGGGTATGGTAGCTCAGGAGGGATAGAGTATGAAGGACCGGCGCAGGAGCTTTCCATAGCAGAAGATAAGGTTAAAAATAACATCCTCATTAAATTTGAAGGGCAGCAGGGATCTGAGCATCTCCAATTTATAATTACACTTTTTTCAAAGGGAAATGCCAGCACTTCGGTAAATAGCTCGGAACGTGATCATATATCGTACTGGGGTGATGTGAGGGCTTTGCCGGAAAAAAGGCAATAAATGAAGGTTTTTTCAGTATTTCGGTTTAATTTAATTCAAATGATGAATAATTTATCCATATTAGTACTTATATTTTTTATTGGCTCCCTGGGGTATACCCAATCAAAGGATAAAATTAAGGGTGATAGGGAGGTAATATCTGAATCAAAAGTCCTGGACAAAAAATTCAATGCCCTTGAAATAACTGATAATATCAGGGTTTTCATCTCGAGGGGAAATAAAAACAGCTATGTTTTAAATACGGATGCAAACCTTGTGGAGGAAGTTCAGTTCGTGATACTCAACGATGTCTTAAAAATATTCACTTCCAAAAAAATAAGCAATTTTAAAAAACTGGAGGTCAATTTAAAAGTAATTGATATTCAGCGGATCCTTCTAAGGGATAATGCCTTTGTTAAAACCGAAAAGAAACTGAGAGTGGATAAAATGCTGATCGATGGAAATAATTCTTCCAAATTTGACCTGGAGATAGAAACTAAGGACATTCAAATAAATATGCATAAAAATGCCGGTGGAAAAATAAGGCTCAAGGCAAAAAACCTACAGATTGAGATGGAGGACCGATCTGATTTGAAAGGTAAAATTGATACTGACAACCTAAAAACCTCCTTGAAAAACAGGGCCCAGCTAAGCCTCACAGGAGACTCAAAACACAGTGATTTTAGACTAGAGGGTGCTGCCGGTCTGGACGCAAAAAGGATGGATTCCAGGACTGCCGTACTTTCTTCTTCAAATACTTCGGATGTTTATTTAAGGGTTTCCAGGAAACTTGAGCTAACCTCAGAAGGGCGAAGCAAAATTCATGTTTATGGAAAGGGAGAGCTCCAATTAAAAGGCTTCACTGATAAATCCAAAATAATCAGAAAGTAGGTTTGATTTCTGCCCAATAACAATACTGAAGAATCCTCGGGTTTTGTAGCTATGCGGCTGCAAGCCTCTTTGTGGCGCGTTTTTCGTGTGTTTTTAGAAAAATAAGAAGTACAATTGACAGGGCTGCGCATAATGAAAAACCAATAAATAGGGGCAAGGCCGTATCAGAGATAAACCTTCCTATCAAGATACTGATTGGAACTGCCATCATCGTGGAAATAAAGCCGGTGATAGCCGCAGCGATCCCGGCAATATGCCCGACAGGTTCCATTGCCATAGCGCGCAGATTTCCGAAGAGAAAACCGATACAAAAAAATTGCAATGCAAAAAAGAGGAGCAAAACCCACACCTGTGGATTTGGGGTATTGTAAAATAAGGCAATATATATCATTGAGATCATAAAAAATGAAACCAGGGCAGTGGTGATCAATTTCTCCATTCCGTACTTTATCACGAAAATTCCATTGAGGAAAACAGCCGAACCTATAGCTATTGAAAGGCCGGCAAAAATCAATGGAAACTCCTGCTTCAAATTATACTGATCCTGAAATATTTGCTGGGAACTGCTCAGGTATACCATAAAAGATCCTGTAATAAACCCGGCAATAACAGTAAAACCAAGGGTTCTGCTATATTTCATCAGTTCTTTAAATTCATCTATAAAACCTTTCCTGGAAAAATTTTTCTGATTTTGAAGCGAGAGCGTTTCAGGTTGTCGTTTCCAAAACCACCACGCAACCAAGATACTGATCAGCACCTGTATATAGAAAATCCCGTGCCAGTTGTAGTGATCGAGAACAAATTTGCCCAAAGCCGGTGCAACCACGGGAACCAATATAAAAACAACAGTCACAAAGGACATGATACGGGCCATATAATCCCCGCTGTACAAATCGCGGATAATGGCAATACTGATGGTTCTGGGTGCTGAAAGGCCTATTCCCTGAAGGATCCTTCCCGCAACCATCATTTCCAGGGAGGTTGAATTTACACAGATGAAACTGGCAAGGATAAACAGGGCAAACCCCATAAAGACAACGGGTTTTCTCCCTAAACTATCCGATAGCGGGCCAAAAAACAGAGGGCCAAATCCAAGGCCTAGGAAAATCATGGTAATCAGCAATTGGTTATCGACAATTTCTGTAGTCCCAATGCTGATTCCTATAATATCCAGGGCTGGTAATATGGCATCGATGGCTAGAGCCACCACAGACATCAGGGATGCCATAAGGGCCACAAATTCCAGTTGGGAAGTCCGCAGAATTTTTTGCATCGGCAAAAATAACCTATTGAATTAAAAAGACAGCATTTAACAGCCCTAAAGTCTGAAGTATTTAATGGAAACAAAAAGTACCGGGATGGGTTGAATTATAATATGGAAAAATTAATCCACCTGACTCAACAGGAATGTCAGGACCAAATTTATTTGGGGGGATGCAGCTGGGATTGTTTTTCTTTTTAATTTACGATCCAAGGGAAGTACCTTCAAAAGGGTTTTATATGCATTATTCTAAAACCTGTCATAATCATGAGAACTGGGGTTTACAAATATCCTATTTTACATAATATAAATTATAGTGCAAATTATGACATATTCAATTTAGAGCTTTTTAGGGTGATTTATCAAAATCTAAATGAATTTGTGTAAATAACGCATTCTTTTTCCTCACGTTATTCTGTACAATCATCCGGAAAAAATATTCTATGCGATTCTCGTGGATTGCCACAAGAGTATAAAATTACCCTGCGAGATAAATTCTATACACTTGTTCTATTTAGAACTTCAATTAAACTTTCCTTTCGTGTTTGCATTATCTTTTGCCTTGTTCTCGACTGCGCTCGAACTGACAGCAAAAGAAATCGACGAAGGAGATTCACGAGCTCTTAATTATCAAACAAGAATGTGCCCGGGTAAACAAAAAAATCAAGACTATATTCCAGAAGCTTCAAGATGGAAACAATTAACGGCTTATTCGCTATGGTTTTAGGAAACATTAAAATTACCCACTACTCATTTATTTTACAAATAAGAGCTCGAGAATCTCCTGTCGATGATTTTATTAAAATTGCAGAAGTGAATTTTGGTATAAAAACTTTTAATAGTATAAAAAGCTACACTTTGCTTTTTGTTCTAAATCACTATTGGTTACTTTTGCAGGTCAATTGAAATATGATCCCTATCTACATTAAAAATGAAGCAACTTTCTTTTTACTTAAAACAAATACCCTGGTATACTTCATTTAGGACTTCTTTTTTAAGCAATCCAAATAGATTGCTGGCTTTCAAAGCAACGATGGTAATTGGAATACTTGTTATTTTAACGGTGGGGCTTGGAATGCCTTTTTTCGCGGTAACATTAGGTTTAGGCGCTCTTGCCGGAGCCCTTTCTGAAACGGATGATCATCCAAACGGACGCTTAAAGTCCACGGCTTTAAAAGTTGTAAGCTTTGCAATATCAAGTTTTGCGGTAGAATTGTTGCAACCCTATCCCGTACTATTGGGAATTGGACTGGCTTTGTCTACAATTGTTTTTATTTTAATTGGAGGTGTAAGCGAGCGTTTTAGAGGGGTAACATTTGGTGCTTTATTAGTGGGTATTTATACCATGATCGGAACGCAAATTAGCCCTAACTGGTACACACAGCCTGTTTTACTAACCTCCGGGGCTTTTATTTATGGCGTATATTCATACATACTATTGCGTTTAAAACCTTATAGCCTTTTAGAAGAACAACTGGCCAGAGGTTTTTCTGCACTCTCATTGTATTTAAATGAAAAATCTAAACTTTTCCCGAGCAATGAACACACAGAAAAAGAAATAAGGGCAAAACTAGCACTGTTAAATGTGCAAACTGTTGAGGCATTGGACAGGTGTAAAGAAGTTTTGAATAGTTATGGAGAGTCACTTAAAGATCAGCAACCATTACAACCGTATTTGTATTATTTTATGGTTTTGCAAAGTTTGCATGAACGGGCAGCATCAAGTCATGAGCGCTATGATTTATTAAGTGCCAATCCTTCAAACAGTGATTTGATAGGTGGAATTCGTCAATTATTCCATGAACTATCATATGCTACTCAAAATTTCGCAGAAAGTTTACTTACGGGTGTTCCGTACAGGCATCCACTAGCTTTAGATTGGCTGACAAAAACAATTCATAATTTACTTCAAAACAGGGAGTTGAAGCCTTCACTTCCTATAAAATTATTGATCCGTAATTTAAGTCAGTCCCATGAAACTTTAAAAAGCATTCATAAAAATTATGATACCGATTTACTGCCCAAGTTAGAAAAAGATACCCGCACTTATTTTGAGCGATTGAAAGTGCAGCTAAACATGAGCCACCCAAGAATGCATCATGCTTTAAGATTGAGTATTTCATTTTTAATAGGTTACGCAATATATAAGTATTTCCATATAGCAAAAGGAGAATGGATCGTGCTTACCATTTTATTTGTGCTGCAGCCTAGTTATAGTGAAACAAGAAAGCGACTCCTGCAAAGGACCTTGGGAACTTTAGCGGGTGTGATCATTGGTATTTTAGTTATTAAATTATTTTCCTTTTCAGGGCAAATTGCATTGATGCTTACTTCGGCCTATTTGTTTTTATTTTGGATGAAACGCAAATATTCAATCGGCATTATTTTTATTACCATTTTTGTATTGTGTGCATTTAATATTATAGCCAATAAAGGTGTTGATGTAATGGCTCCGCGTTTAATAGATACGTTAATAGGAGCTTTTATTTCGTTTATGGTAGTTCGGTTTTTATGGCCGGAGTGGCAATACAAGAAATTACCAAACTTATTAAGTGAAGTGATCCTAAAAAACACGGCTTATTTAAAAGCCATTTTAAATGAATATAAGAACCCGATAACTGATGATTTAACCTATAGAATTGCAAGAAGAGAAGCACACCGGGCCGATAATGCTTTGGTTATGGCCTGGAAAAACATGCAACTGGATCCTCAAAAACATCAAAAACTAAAAAAAACAGCCTTTACCCTAACCTACTTAAACCACGCTTTACTTTCGTACTTGTCGGCATTAGGAGCTCATAGAAATCAGGATACTAAACAAACTTTAAATATGGTGGTATTTGAAAACCATATTCTAAAAGCTTTGGATGAAGCATTTGATTGGTTAACAACTCAGGATAACAGCAAAATAGAAAATATTGAAAGTAGCCTGGAAGAAATAAGTTCGCAGTTACTTACTACAGATAAAGAAGCTACACAAATACAATATATTTTATTGTACAATATTACTGAAGTGACCCTACAAATACTTGAGCAGGCAAAACTATTTAAGCAGACTGAAGATATCGGCTAAACGATGTTTGATCTGTAAGCTTTACTTAATGTAAATGTTCCATCTTTTATTGAAGATCTTGTTCTGTCAATATTTCGGATTGAAGCATAAATGACAAATTATCCATCGCTTGCCAATGTTCAGAAGGTTTACGGTTTTAAACCTGAACATTTCACACATAACCGGGGTAACAATTTTATTTGTTGTCGGCATCCCGTAAAATCCCCCACATCTTCTTTCGAATTGGTAAATTCTTTATACAAGGTTAAACAAATCCTAAACCTTGTTAAAAAAATGAACGTTCATTCTTTTATCATATCTTTGCATCAGAAACAGCAAATATGACAGTAATTTCCAAAAGCCAGATCAAACGAAACGCACTTGTTCAGGCTACCATTAATTTAGTCAATAACAACGGCTTTCACGCGACCCCAATGTCGAAAATAGCGAAAATGGCCAATGTCTCCCCTGCTACGATCTACCTGTATTTTGAAAACAAACAGGATTTGATCAACCAGGTATATGTAGAGGTTAAAGCGGCATTCAGCGAATTTGCTTTTAAGGATTACAATGAATCCCTTCCCGTAGAGCAGGGATTTGAAATTGTTTGGAAAAGCATTGCGGAATTTAAACTGAAGGAAGTTGAGAAGGCCATGTTTTTATCGCAATGTGATAACACCCCCATGATTGACGAGCAGAGCAGGCAGCAAGGCTTAAAACACCTGCAGCCCCTACTCTATCTCTGGGAACGCGGACAAAAGGAGGGGGTCATCAAACCATACTCTGCGTATTTACTCTATGCCTATTCAATATATCCGATGGCCTTTTTAATTACCATGCAACAAAAGGGCATCTTTCAATTAAACCCGGCACATTTGGAAGATGCGCATCAGGCGGCCTGGAACAGTATCAAAATGTAGAGAACTATTCGCTCAAATAAATAAAAACCTAAAAATAAACACAAACAGAAATGGAATTAATAGATAAATTAAATTGGAGATACGCATCAAAAGCCATGAACGGCAAAAAAGTTGCGCAACATAAAATAGATACAATTATTGAAGCTGCATCGCTCGCGCCCACATCCAGTGGCTTGCAACCTTTTGAAATATTCGTGATCACCAATCAGGAAGTAAAAGAACAGATCAGGCCTATTGCCTGGAACCAATCGGTAGTTACAGATTGTTCCCATTTGCTGGTATTTGCTGCCTGGGATACCTATACTGCCGAAAGGATAAACAAAGTGTTTGACCTTACTAACAGCATTCGGGAAACCAAGAATGAAGGATGGGAAAATTACCGACAAATGCTATTGAACAGCTATCCGCAAAAAGATGCTGAGGAAAACTTCAATCATGCGGCAAAGCAGGCCTATATCGCTTTTTCCCAATCTATAGCTGCCGCTGCTTTTGAAGGTGTGGACAGCACTCCCCTGGAAGGTTTTGATCCGGCTGCGTTGGATGAGATCCTAAATTTGAGGGAAAAAGGACTCAGAAGTTGTGTGATGCTTCCATTGGGTTACCGAGACACAGAAAAAGACTGGTTGGTGAACCTTACAAAGGTCAGAAAAAGCAAAGAGGATCTGGTAACTCTTATAGAATAATTTTTAATGGAGCCAGAATATCGAAAGTCACTGTTTCTAATTGGAGGAGCCGTGTAATTATAAAATTTTAAAAACAACTATGAATAACTTTGAATTTAAAAACCCGACAAAAATTCTGTTTGGGAAAGACCAGATAACTAAACTAGCTGAAGAAATCCCTGCAAATGCCAAGATATTATTGCTCTATGGCGGCGGAAGCATCAAAGGGAACGGGATCTACGAGCAGGTAAAAACAGCATTGAAAAATTTTGATGTCGCAGAGTTTGGCGGGATTCCCGCAAATCCGGAATATGAAGTTTTAATGGATGCCTTAAAGGTGATTAAAGAGAAAGACATTAGCTTCTTATTGGCCGTTGGTGGTGGTTCTGTCATTGACGGCACTAAATTTTTGTCTGCAGCCGCTCTCTATGAAGGTAATTCCCCCTGGGAATTGCTCACCGAGGGAAAACCCACCCAAAAAGGAATGCCTTTTGGTACTGTTTTAACCTTGCCGGCAACAGGTTCTGAAATGAATTCTGGCGCAGTGATCACGCGCAGGGAAACAAAAGAGAAATTAGCCATGGGCGGCCCGGGTTTATTTCCCGTGTTTTCAATTCTGGATCCTCAGGTGATCCAATCCATTCCGGAGCGCCAATTGGTAAATGGGATCACCGATGCCTTTACCCATGTTTTGGAGCAATATATGACGTATCCTTCCGGCGCGTATTTGCAGGATCGTTTTGCGGAAAGCATCTTGCAAACCTTAATTGAGATTGCACCGAGTGTTCTGAAAGATCCTTCAGATTATGTCGCGGCTTCAAATTTTATGTGGAGTTGTACCATGGCATTAAATGGTTTGATCCAAAAAGGAGTGCCAACAGATTGGGCAGTTCACGCCATAGGACACGAATTAACCGCGTTGTTTGGGATTGACCACGCAAGGACATTAGCTGTAATTGCCCCAAGCCATTACAGATACAATTTTGAGGCTAAAAAAGAAAAACTGGCCCAATATGCCCAGCGAGTTTGGAATATCACAGAAGGATCCACAGAGGAGAAGGCCCTTGCAGGTATTGAAAAAACAGAAGGCTTTTTTAAGGAGCTGGGAATAGACACTAAATTATCCCAATATACTAAGGACTACAGCGGAACGGCTGAACTGATCTCAAAACGATTTACCCAACGCGGCTGGATGGGATTGGGGGAACATAAAAGTTTAAAACCCTCAGATGCAGAGAAAATCGTAAAAATGGCTTACTGATCAAAAACATTATAAATTAAGAAAGCCTGCAAGTCAAGATTTGCAGGCTTTTTTTATTTGAAAAAACTAAAAGGTATTGGTTAAATTATTTATATAAGAAAGCTTGAAAGCATTTTTCAGTTTGTATAACTTATTTTTTAAGGACTTCCTTAATGACTACAGGGAAATAAAATATCTAAAATATACTTTTGTCAATAGTTAATTACAAAATATAGTTAAAATGTTTTGTGCAACTTTAAGGAAAAGTGTTTTAAGAAAAAAGCATCTTAGCTTAAGCGAACAATTTCTTCTAATTTTTTGGGTTCAAGGACAGTGATTGTTTTGCCTATTGTTTTGATATATCCGCTCTCGCAGAAAGATTTTAGGGTAAGTATTACACTTTCTCTGGAGTAACCAATAATATCAGCAATTTCTATTCGTGACAAAAAGAGGGGTTTGTTTTTGTTTTTATAGCTGTAATACTCCATTAAAAACATGGCAACTGCCCCGTCGATATTTTTAAAATCGAGGTTGATTAGCCAGGAAATAGTCTGTGATAAAGATTGGTTCAATTTTTTAGATAACTCTAACGCAAAAACGGGATTGATAATGTACATCTTCTTTATGAAATCGGATGGGATAACGAGTGTTTCGCATTTAGTTATTGCGTAAACGCTGTAAGGGTAATTTTCGGTTGTGAAAATGTAATCTAAGCCGACAATATCATTTGCGTGCAATAATTTAACAATTCTTTTTCGTCCCTTATTGGCATAAACAACTTTACATATTCCATCTAAAATAAGATAACAATTAACAGCGAAACTTCCTTGTTTGAAAAGAACTTCTGTTTCATCAAAATCCACGACAGCACAGTTTTTCTTTAACAGTTCCTTTTCTTCTATTGATAACGTGTTGAATATTGGCAAATTCAGATTGTCTTTATTCATGATACAGGATAAGTGATATTTATAACTTTCAAAGGTAATATCCTGAACTATATTTAAAACATTAATTCTGTTTTTTTTGTAGCATACTTGACTCTCTTATTTTAAAAACAACCTTGTCTATATGTTAAATTTGCACAGGAACTTTAACAAAAAAAATAATATATAATGAAAGCAACAAGAAAAGAACATGATTTTTTAGGCGAATTAGACATTCCGGATGATGTGTATTATGGTATTCAGACTTTTAGAGCCTTAGAAAATTTTAATATTACGGGACTGTCGATTTCAAAAGAACCTTTATTAATTAAAGCGCTGGGCTTCGTTAAGAAAGCTGCTGCGTTGGCAAATAAAGATTGTGGTGTTTTAGACGTAAAAACTACCGAAGCAATATGTTATGGTGCTGATCAGCTTATTGCCGGAAAATTTGATCAGGAGTTTGTGAGTGATTTAATTCAAGGTGGAGCAGGAACTTCAGTGAATATGAATGCAAATGAAGTAATTGCAAATATTGGTCTTGAATATTTAGGTTACAAAAAGGGAGAATATGATTTTTTACATCCAAACAATCATGTAAACTGTTCTCAATCTACTAATGACGCGTATCCTACTGCTTTTAGAATAGCGCTTTACCTAAAAATGGGAAATTTCATTACTATTTTAGAAGATCTGGAGATTGCTTTTTCAAAAAAGGAAGTTGAGTTTAAAAGTGTTTTGAAAATGGGACGCACGCAAATGCAAGACGCGGTTCCCATGACTTTGGGACAAGAGTTTCACGCTTATGCAACTACAATTGGTGAGGATGTTAAACGATTGAAAGAGGCACAAAGCTTATTGTTGGAAATAAACATGGGAGCTACTGCCATTGGAACTAAAGTGAATACTCCAGAAGGTTATGCAGAGAAATGTGTGGATTATTTAGTAGATGAGGTTGGTATCCCACTGACATTATCTCCGGATCTAATTGAAGCCACTGTAGATACAGGTGCTTATGTTCAAATAATGGGCACCTTAAAAAGAACTGCTGTTAAGGTTTCTAAAATCTGTAATGATCTTCGTTTGTTGAGCTCAGGACCAAGAACAGGATTCAATGAAATCAATTTGCCGGCACGTCAACCAGGTTCTTCAATTATGCCGGGAAAAGTAAACCCAGTAATTCCTGAGGTAGTAAATCAAACTTGTTTTTACGTAATCGGTCAGGACTTAACAGTGACAATGGCTGCAGAAGCCGGGCAGCTCCAGTTAAATGTAATGGAACCTGTTATTGCTTTTGCAATGTTTACTTCATTAGACTATTTAGGCAATGCAATCGAAAGCCTGGTAGGTAAATGTATTGATGGAATTACCGCAAATACTGATCATTGTTTCAATATGGTAATGAACAGTATTGGAATTGTTACCCAATTAAACCCAATTCTTGGTTATGAAGAAAGTGCCAGTATCGCTGGAGAAGCTCTGAAAACCGGCAAAAGTATTCATCAGATCGCGGTTACTGAACGTGAATTGATCTCCCAGTTTAAATGGGATGAAATTTATTCATTGGAAAATTTAATTAACCCCAAGTTCATAAATGCATAAACAATAATATCAATTTAAAATCAATTAATTATGAAAACCAATTTAATCAAAAAGGGAATTTTAGTATTGTTTTTGTTTGGCTTCACAATACAAACACAGGCCCAAACCAAAAATGACACCACTAAGGTATTGCCAAGAGTTACCATTCTTGC
>JBGSWA010000499.1:0-12171 GCA_041752645.1 Gillisia sp.
AGGTATTTTGCGCCTGGTCTTCTTTTAAGATATCGGCCTGCACGGTCCCCCGAACTACAGAGAGCGTGTGTTTCTTAATTTTGGCATACACCTCTTCTGGTAAGACCTGATCTCCGGTAATCCCCAGAAGCATCAGTCCAAGGCCGTTGTTTCCCTCGGGCAATTCCCCCTGGTAGGTGGGCCGCTCCCGATTCTTGCCTTTATAGATCTTACCGATCTTCTCCTGCACTTCCTCCTCGAGATGGTGCTGCACAATATATTTTTCACATTGCTGATCAATGGCTGCATTCATAAAAAATCCGAGCAACATAGGGGCCGGGCCGTTGATGGTCATACTCACCGAGGTCATGGCATCGGCCAGGTCAAATCCGGAGTACAATTTTTTAGCATCGTCGAGGCAACAGATGGAAACCCCTGCATTGCCTATTTTCCCGTAAATATCGGGTCTAAGATCGGGATCATTCCCATATAAGGTCACCGAGTCAAAGGCTGTGGACAAGCGTTTGGCAGGCAATCCCTTACTCACATAGTGAAAACGGCGATTTGTACGCTCCGGCCCGCCTTCCCCTGCAAACATCCTGCTTGGATCTTCCCCGCCTCTTTTAAAGGGATACAATCCTGCGGTATAGGGAAATTCCCCAGGCACGTTTTCCTGTAAAGACCATTGAAGCAGATCGCCCCAGGCCTTGTATTTAGGCAATGCTACCTTGGGGATCTGGGTATGGGACAAAGATTCGGTATGGGTTTCAACCCTCAATTCCTTCTCCCGTACCTTAAATGAATATACAGGCTCCCTGTATTTAGTGATTTTCTGGTCCCACCCGGTAATTATTTCCCAGTTGTAAGGATTGAGATCCATCTTCACCTTGTCAAATTCCTTCTTTAAAAGCTTGATAAAATCCTTGTTTTTTTCTGAAGTGGCTTCCGCGAGCTGCTCCTGTTCAATACCCGCTCCCGTGAGGTTCAGGGAAGTCTTTGTAACGGATTCCAGGGTCTTGAAAATTCCGTAAAGCCTTTGAGCAACCTCTACCTGGCCCAGGGAATTTTCATCATAAGCCCGGTTGTTTTCAGCAATTTCAGACAGGTACCGGATTCTTTTTGGCGGAATGATATATATTTTTTCACTCTTTTGGTCCTCGCTGTAAAAGGTGGAATTCAGGGAAGAATTTGTTTTCTGCTGCAGGCTGTCCATGATCTTCCTATATAGGGTATTCATCCCCGGATCGTTGAACTGGGAAGCAATGGTCCCGTAAACCGGGAGTTTTTCCAGGTCCTCATGCCAGAGGCCATGATTGCGCTGGTATTGTTTTTTTACATCCCTCAGGGCATCCAGGGCGCCCCTTTTATCAAATTTATTGATGGCTACCAGATCGGCAAAATCCAGCATGTCTATTTTTTCCAGTTGAGTGGCGGCACCAAACTCGGGGGTCATAACATACAGGGAGGCATCACAATGTTCAATTATCTCCGTATCGGATTGTCCAATTCCGGAGGTTTCCAAGATTATAAGATCATATGCTGCCGCCTTTAATACATCAAGGGCCTCAGCCACATATTTAGACAGGGCCAAATTGGATTGGCGCGTAGCCAAAGAGCGCATATAAACCCGTGGGCTGTTGATGGAATTCATGCGAATCCTGTCTCCCAACAGGGCTCCGCCTGTTTTTCGTTTGGAAGGATCCACCGAGACAATCCCGATGGTTTTATCCGGAAAATCTATTAAAAACCTTCTCACCAATTCATCTACCAGGGAGGATTTTCCGGACCCCCCGGTGCCGGTTATTCCAAGTACGGGGGTTCCATTTTCTGGGAGCCCTATCCCCTGGAAGCTCTCCTGAAACTCCGGGTGTCTGTTTTCGGCCAGGGAGATCAATCGGGCGATGGAATTTACATCCTTTTGCCTGATCAAATTTTTGATGTCTTTCTTGTTTTGCAGAGCTGGGGTGGGGCTGTCTGCAGTTTGTACCAGATCGTTGATCATCCCCTGTAATCCCAGTCCCCTGCCATCATCGGGGGAGTAAATACGGGTGATGCCGTACTCCATCAATTCCCGGATCTCCTCCGGAAGGATCACCCCGCCTCCGCCTCCGAAAATTTTAATATGGGCTGCGCCTTTTTCGCTCAACAAATCATACATATACTTAAAATACTCCATGTGTCCCCCCTGATAGGAGGTCATCGCAATGGCATTTGCATCTTCCTGAATTGCACAGTTTACAACCTCCTCCACGCTGCGGTCATGGCCTAAGTGAATAACCTCCACCCCGGTAGCCTGGATGATGCGGCGCATGATATTTATTGCGGCATCATGCCCGTCAAAAAGGGAGGCTGCGGTTACTATTCTAATGGTGTTCTTGGGTTTATAAGGAGCCTGATTTTCCATTGCTTAAGAGAGGTTTTGTTGCGGCAATTTACGAATTCGCCACGAACTTTCCGGATTCAACAAAATTTAAAGATTCCTTCAAAAATAAAAAGCTGCCCAAAACCCTCTTCAGCAATACTCTCCAGAAGGAAAATACACCTAATTCTCCTTTGTCCAAAACCCAGGGCCTGTGTAAAAATGAGAATCAATTTTGGTGGAAATTTTTGAATAGGCCGTAATCCCCAAGGCGGAAAAAATTATTTTATATAAACTATCCCAAACCATTATTCCTTCCATTGCCGAAAAATCCTACTGAGAGTTAAATGGTGAAGTTCCAAATCTGAAGCTCCATGAAAAAAAATGCTTTAATCCATAATTTAATTATCGATATATTTGAAAAAATTTTAAAGATGAAAAAAATACTTCTTTTGGCCATCTTCCCTGTTTTTATGGGTTGTGCCGAATTACAGGACATTGCAAACCAGATGCCTAATGGCGGCGGGTATGGGATTTCAAATACTGAAATCTCTATGGGCCTGCAACAGGCCCTGAATTTTGGAATTGACAAACAGGTTACCAAGCTGACCGCAGAGGACGGTTTTTTTAATAATGAACTGGTGCGAATTAACCTTCCCCCGGAACTGCAAAAAGTGGACAAGACCTTGCGGGATCTCGGAATGGGCGCTCTTGCGGATGAAGGTTTGAAAGTTTTAAACCGCGCAGCGGAAGACGCCGTACAACAGGCGACCCCGATTTTCATCAGTGCGGTGCAGGAGATCACCTTTACCGATGCCCGGAATATTTTATTGGGAAACAACACTGCGGCCACCACCTATCTACATCAAAAAACCCAGACCCAGTTGTACTCGAAATTTAGCCCCATTATTGCAACTTCCCTGAACCGGGTTGGAGCCACAAAGATTTGGACAAACCTGATTGACCGTTACAACTCCCTGCCACTTACCTCAAAGGTGAATCCCGATTTGACGGATTATGTGACCAGCAAAGCCCTGGATGGGGTATTTACCATGATCTCCCTTGAGGAACAACAAATCAGGACCAATCTGGCCGCGAGAACCACAAATCTGCTTCAGAGGGTTTTTGCCCTGCAGGATTAACATATTTTATCGGGCACATCAAAACTTTGGCATATTTTACATTTCATTTAACCTCAGCTTAATACATTTCAAAAACCTAACTTTTACCTTTGCCGCCTAAAGTGAAGATGATGTTTGGAAACCTGATATATCGAAATGAAGAGGAACGCCTGAGTCACGAATTTTCTAGATTGATGAGCCGATCCTTTAAAATGGCATTGGTAGACAAAGTGAAAAGTGATAAACTCAATGCCCGGGCAAAAAAAATACTGAAGCAGTTAAAAGTATTGAATTATAAAAAACCGGATAAAAGTTTGTGAAGTTTTTTAAAATAATCAAAGGCAGGGATCGATCTTGCCCCATACCAACTAAAGTATTCCCCATCTACCAGTTCTATCCGGGCATTACCGAATGACCTCAATTCCTCTATGTGCTTTTCTTTAAAGGGAAATGGCTCGGAAGACAGCAGGATCAAATCCGGCTTTAAAATTTTCAATTCCTCAAGGGGAATCTCCGGATACCTGCCCTGCTTATTTTCAAAGACATTTTCCCATCCGTTCAGGCCGAGCAGGGAATTTATAAAGGTGTCTCCCCCTGCAACCATCCAGGGTTCCCTCCAGATAAAATAGGCGACTCTCGCCGGAGTTCTCGGAATTTCCCTTTCGAATTCTACCTTTTTTTTCTCCAGTCTTAAATTTAATTGATTTGCCTGAGCTGTGCGATCAAATATTTTCCCATACCTCTGAATCAGTCCTGACACATCTTCAAGACCGTTGATCACCGATATGTGTACCGGGGCGATTTTCTCCAGCTCGCGCACCATCTCCAGGGTATTCTCCTCCTTATTGCACAGAATAATATCCGGGTGCAGCTCGCGGATCTTCCCGAGGTTTACCTTTTTTGTTCCTCCAACCAGAGTTTTTGATTTTCGAAGGTGTGCAGGGTGAACGCAGAATTTGGTGATCCCCACAATATTTTCTTCCAGTCCAAGGGCCACCAGCAACTCGGTTTGACTGGGGACCAAGGAAATAATGCGTTTTGGAACGGCTTTTATTTCGAGCTCCCGCTGCAGAAAATTCCTGATCATAATGGCACCGTTTAATAATTTTGAAAAATAAATTACCCAAAGGGAGCAAAGTCCTGGGATCCCCCTGGTCTTTAGTCATGTGGCAAACAAAATTGGCGGGGCTATTTCATGCCGGCCCTTGATTCCTTCGGAAGCCTTCAGCACCTACCCGGTTAAAGGGCTTCCTCTTCAAACAGGGTTAGCTGCTCTGCCATTTCCCGCTGCATCACCTCGGCTTTTGCCCCGGCAATCTCGGCAAAATTTGAGCTGTCGGAGGCATAGATTATGGCCCGGGAAGAATTTACCAGAAGGCCCACATCCTCATTCATTCCATATTTGCAAACCTCCTCAAGGCTCCCCCCCTGTGCGCCAACCCCGGGAACTAATAAAAAACTATGTGGGATTATCTTTCTGATTTCGGTGAGATATTCAGCCTTGGTGGCCCCTACTACGTACATCAGCCTGGATGAATTCTCCCAGGACCTCGATTTTCTCAAAACCGCCTTATACAATTCGGTATTGCCGGACTTCAGGGTTTGAAAATCAAAAGCTCCATCGTTGGAGGTTAGGGCCAAAAGAATGGCGTGTTTCCCTGGGAATTCCAGAAACGGCTCCACAGAATCTTTCCCCATATATGGGGCTATGGTCACGGCATCAAAGCCCATTTCCTGAAAAAAGGCTTTCGCATATCTCGCCGAGGTATTCCCGATATCGCCACGTTTTGCATCGGCAATGGTGAAGATCTCGGGATGGGTGTCGTTTAAATAATCTATGGTCTTTTTGAGGGATTTCCAGCCTTTAAGCCCGTAGGCCTCATAAAAGGCTGTATTTGGTTTGTAGGCCACCGCAAAATGGTGGGTGGCTTCGATAATTGCTTTGTTAAAGCTAAAGATCGGATCTTCCTCTGAAAGCAGGTAGGTCGGGATTTTTTCCAGATCGGTGTCCAAACCTATACATAAAAAGGATCTTTTTTTTCGTATTTGTTCAATGAGGTCCACAGTGGTCATAAAGCTTGACTATTTAAGGTAAAGATAAGACTGAAAATTGCTATAGTAAAAATTCCCGCTGGCGGCGGGAATTTTTAAATCCTTCAATTAAAAAACATCGCTGTTTTCCTTGAGTTTTTCGGTGTTTTCCACCAGTCGCAGTTCGTCTAATATTTTTTGGATATCGCCGTTTATAATATTTCCAAGATCGTACAGGGTGAGATTGATGCGGTGATCTGTAACCCGGCCCTGGGAATAGTTGTAAGTCCTAATCTTTGCGCTGCGGTCCCCACTGGAAACCATAGAATTTCTTTTTGCAGAATCGGCTTCAAGTTTTTTGGCCAACTCCATATCATAGAGTCTTGATCTCAACACCTTAAAGGCCTTTTCCTTGTTTTTATGCTGGGATTTTTGATCCTGGCACTGGGCGACAAGGCCGGTAGGCAAGTGAGTTAGGCGAACTGCAGAATAGGTGGTATTTACCGATTGTCCCCCCGGACCAGAGGAACAAAAATAATCAATCCGTACCTCTTTTGGATTTATTTCCACATCAAACTCTTCGGCCTCAGGCAAAACCATCACGGTTGCTGCCGAGGTATGAACGCGACCCTGGGTCTCTGTTTGTGGCACACGTTGTACCCGGTGCACCCCCGCTTCAAATTTCAAGGTTCCGTATACATTCTCCCCGGTAATCTCAAAGATCATCTCTTTAAATCCCCCGCTGGTACCTTCGTTAAAATCGACTATACTGGCTTTCCAGCCTTTGCTCTCGACATATTTTGTGTACATTTTATAAAGGTCGCCGGCAAAAATACTGGCTTCATCCCCCCCGGTTCCGGCACGAATCTCCATCACCACGTTCTTGGAATCCTCAGGATCTGCCGGTACCAGCATCATTCTAATTTTTGCATCCAGAACAGGTAAGGCTGCCTTGGCTTCATCGAGCTGGAGCTTGGCCATTTCCGTCATTTCGGGATCGCTCCCATCGGAAATAATTTCCTGGGCCTCCCTGATGTTTTCGGTGATTTCAATGTATTTTTCGCGCTCATCCATCAGCGCCTTCAAGTCCTTGTACTCTTTGTTTAATTCAATATAACGTTTTTGATCAGACATTATCTCAGGCTGAATGATCAGATCATTCACCTCATCAAAGCGCTGCTTCACGATGTTCAACTTCTCAATCATAAATTTTTAGATGATTTTTCAGTGCAAATTTACGATAATTTCATCGAATAATGTGAATTGGATTTAGGTGCTTTATAGAAATAAGATTTTATAAAGCAAGTGTGCATTAATTTGGCTCTTTGGTCTCAGAAGTGCAAACTTATAAAAACAGGCACTAGCCCGTCTTTGCCGCAGGCAAGATGGGACTGCTGTTTTCCAGTTCTGGCGCTAATGGCAAAGCATTTTTCCCCGCGAGAACTTCCTCTTTTTTCTTTTGTCGCTTTGTGACTTCTAACTTTTCTCACTTCCATGCCATCCGCTTCTATTTAATTCGTCCTTATGAACCCCTTTCTCTTTGCTCTTCCTTCTGGGGTTACAAAATTTTCCTCTGCGTCCTTTTGCTTTTTTTTGTCCCAAGGTTCACAATTAAATAAAGTTACTGATTCAAATTTTATTCTCAATTCCAGCCCGAAATTTGTAACAGGCAATTAAACTGCTATAATTCAGGGTAAATCGTATCTTTAGATTTTATGAGAAAATTATATGTAATTGCTGGGTGTAATGGAGCTCTTAAAAACAACAGCCTCCTATACTATTTTACCAGAGATACTGGATTGCAAGGAATTTGTGAATGCGGACGAAATAGCGAGAGGTTTGTCTCCATTTCAGCCTGAAAAGGCAGGGATTCAGGCCGGTAGATTAATGTTAGCCAGAATAAAAATTTTACTTGAATCCGGGGAAAATTTTGCTCTTGAGACAACCCTAACCACAAGAAGCTATGTCAATTTTTTAAAAGTTGCCAAAGATAAAGGATATCAAATAACGTTTTATTCTTTTGGCTTAATTCTGTAGATCTTGCTATTTCAAGGGTAAAAACTCGTGTAAAAGAAGGAGGTCACAATATCCCTGAAGATGTCATCAGGAGAAGATATGAAGGAGGTTTAAAAACTTTTTTAAACTTTATAGCCCCCTCGTCAATAATTGGATGTTCCTAAATAATTCGGGAGAACCCTATGAAATTATTGCTGAAGGCTCATCTGAGGGTATTGAAATCACTAACAAGGAACTGTGGGAAAATTTAAAAAAAGAATATAATGGAAAGCAATAATAATTTTAAGGAAGAGAGGGATGCCATTGTAAAGGGATTGGAAGAAGCATATAGAAGGCTTGTAATATATAAAAAGCAAAAAAACAGTCCTATGGTTATTTCTCGAAATGGAAAAGTTGTCGAAATTGATCCAAATGAAATTGAGCCCACCGTAAGATATATACGCAAGCGAGGATGAACCTTGTTCGGGCTTTAAAGTTTAAAGATTTCAAATGAACATGCCTGAAGACGGTTGATCATTTTTTTATTTCCCACTCCCGCCAAAATATTGGGACCTCATATTTTCGCCTCTGATTATATAGAAAGCCAGGTCTTTGTCATTTGATTCCTGGCTCTTTTGTCCTTTTTTCTATTCCATTTCCTTCCCTTCCCTATTTTCTATTTCTTATTGAGGGGTTGCCATGGGAATTCGTATTTTTGCAAAAACAAAAACACCTATGAATTCCAAATTAATTGCTCCTTCGCTGCTGGCCGCAGATTTCGGCAACCTGCAGCGAGACATAGAAATGGTCAACAAAAGTGACGCCGATTGGTTCCACATAGATATCATGGACGGGGTTTTTGCCCCGAATATCTCCTATGGCATGCCGGTTCTAAAGGCTATTGCAAAACACGCAAAAAAAACCATAGATGTGCATTTGATGATCATTGATCCGGATAGGTATATTAAGGAATTTGCAGAATTGGGCTCCAATATCTTAACCGTTCACTATGAGGCCTGCACACATCTGCACAGGACAATTCAGGCAATTAAGGCCGAAGGAATGAAAGCCGGGGTGGCCATCAATCCGCATACAAATGTAGATTTGCTGAAAGATGTGATCAAGGATCTCGACCTTGTTTTGGTGATGAGCGTCAATCCTGGTTTTGGCGGTCAAAGCTTTATTGAAAACACCTATACCAAGGTTCGGACCTTAAAAAAAATGATCGTAAACCACAGCGCCTCTACTTTGATTGAAGTAGACGGGGGGGTCACCGATGAAAATGCGGCAAAACTTGTGAAGGCAGGTGCCGATGTTCTGGTGGCTGGGAGTTACCTTTTTAAAGCAAAAGATCAGTTAGAAACCATTAAAGGACTTAAAAAAATTGCAAACTCATAACCTGGATTACGATCTTATAATAATTGGCGGCGGGCCTATTGGAATTGCCTGCGCCCTGGAGGCCGAAAAAAATAATTTGGCTTATCTTATTTTGGAAAAAGGTTGCCTGGTAAATTCGCTTTACCACTACCCTTCCAATATGACATTTTTCTCAACCTCAGATAAACTGGAATTGGATAATATTCCTTTTATCAGCAATAATCCGAAACCAAAAAAAGCCGAGGCATTGGAATACTATCGCAGGATCACCACCTCAAATAAGCTGAACATTCATTTATTTGAAGAGGTGAGCTCGGTGAGATCAGAGAATAATTCCCATTTTGTCACCACCATCAAAAACACCTATTCCACTAAAAATATTATCGTGGCCACAGGTTTTTATGACATCCCCAATTACATTAATATCCCAGGGGAAGACCTTCCTAAGGTGGAGCATTATTACAAGGATCCTCACTATTATGCTACACAAAAAACCCTTGTTGTTGGCTCCAGTAATTCCTCTGTAGATGCCGCGCTTGAGATTTTCCGAAAAGGGGGCGAGGTTATCATGATAATACGAAAACCTGAAATTGGAGAACGCGTCAAATATTGGGTAAGGCCGGATATCGTCAACCGAATTGAGGAAGGCAGCATTAAGGCTTATTTTAATTCCGAACTCTTGGAAATAAGGGAAGGGGAGGTAGTCATTGAAACTCCGGAGGGAAAAATAACCCTTGAGAATGATTTTGTTTTGTTGTTGACCGGCTATCGTCCTAATTTCACTTTTTTAGAGAAATTGGGCGTAAAGACCTCTGAGGATGAGAGGAGGATCCCGCAATATAAAGAGGAAACCATGGAGACCAATGTCCCGGGAATTTACCTGGCCGGAGTTATCTGCGGCGGGATGGAAACCCATAAATGGTTTATAGAAAATTCCAGGGTCCACGCCGGCAGGATTATCAGGGATATAGTTTCCAAAAAATAGAAGCGATCTTGTATATCGCTTCTATTCCAGGAGCCTAAAATTTCCAGACCGGGCGCCCTATATAATGATCACCTCTGCATTTTTTAAAAAGGTTCTTCTTCGGTTAAGCAATTTCCCGTAGAACTCAAGATTTGTTTTGTCCGTCTTAAAGGATTTCTCCAACCAGTGAATTCCGGATGCCAGATTATAAACAAAGACTTTTATCTCCGGATAGGTTGAACTTACAGAGGATTCCTCCACCCCTATTTCCACAGACCGCTCCAAAGGGTTATAGTAGACGAATTTAGCCTTAAAGTTATGTTTGATCAAATTAATAAAGTCTTCCGATGGCTTACTATCGCGTAAACAATCCTTTAAAAAATTTTTAGCAAGCTTCTGCATTTCTTTCCGGATTTCTTCCTGATTATAATAGGTTGTCATAACACGCATTTTAAAGTTAGAATTCAAAAATAGGAGAACTATGCATTGAGCAGGTTTTTTTAAAATAGGTTTAACACCTTAACATAAAGAAAATACAATTTATATGGAAGTGAAAAATGCGCCTTGTTTATTGTTATTGCCCATTGTAAATCAAATAGATATAAATACAAACGGCAGGTTGATTAATAAATCCTCCAGAGGGCCTGCCAAAACAGAGGCAAAGCAGAATTCAGGGTTCTCGTGAGCATTTTTGTGTGGACCAAAATTATAATTTTTTACACTGACAAAAACCAGGATTTTACAGGAATTTACAGGAATTCCACCCAGGCCAAATCGCGGCCTTCTCGGATGGAGTTTCCCGCATCCCTGCGGATTTTAAAATCGGAATAAATATCGGGTCAATGCCTTCCCGGAAAAACCTCCATCTAAGTGTTTTTTGATGAGGGGAACTCTCTTGAGCGGGATTTTATTTCCCAAAGCAGCATTTGAAAATAATTAGGCACCGGATGATGGGAATTTCAGGAAAGAAACTATGGTGAAGAAATCAATTAAAATTCAATCAACCAGGTCAAGGCACAGGGTTGGGTAGGTATAAAAAATAAAATAATGTGCAATTCTGGGCAGTTCTGAAGGCACATAAATAAATTAATATGACTATCCGTTACTTGTACCAAGTTGTTTCTAAAGCCGCAATCATCAGTCTATCGGATAGGTTATCCCCAAAATACCGTCTGTTAAACTTATAGCAGAACTCGTCAAGATAATTCTGTACATATTGCTGATTCATACAATTATGATGGTTTCCTAAAAGGTTCTTTTTAGCGTTACTAATACTCCTGTTTACCCAAGGAAATACTTTTGCTGATTTTGTTTTGTTTGGTTCTATCACAATCTCGTGATTGGCAATTTTCTCTTTTAATTTTGCATAACCTTTGTATCCATCGGTTAGTGCAGTAGCTGATTTTTCAACTGATTTTTCAACTTCTTTATTGATGCTATCTGCGGTCAAATCTTCCATTACTACCATTTTTAGATAGCCTACTTTTCTATCTGGCTTCCCCTTCTTTGGCGCTTCAATACTCGGTTCGGACTCTACCATAACCAATACTTTAGCCTGTTTTTCACTGCCTCTCCCTCTTTTATTTGGCACGACTTCCTGACTCTCTTGCTTCTTCTTTTCTGTTATAACATCTTTATTGTCAACCCTTTCAAAAAAACCTTCATCAAATTCTATACATCCTTTTATTTTGTATTTCTCATCACGTATACTCATTATTCTACGGATTTTGTGCATCATAAACCAAATGGGTTCGTAACGTTTATGACCCAATATCCGTTGCATTTCCAAAGCTGAAAAACTCTTCTTTGACAATGTCATCAACTCAATACAGATCATCCAGTATTGAAACGGTAAGTTTGAGTTTTCCATCACCGTTCCTGAACGTAAACTTATTCGAGCACCACATTTTTTACATTGAAATTTTAAATCCGTTTTGCGAAAATAATGCACTGTATGCTGACATTTTTTACAAACAACACCTATCTCTAATCGCTTATTTTTGAAGCCATTTATACAGGAGGATTCATCAGGATATTTTTCGAAAAATTTGATTAAATTCATTTTCTTATATTTTGAATTTCTACTTCAAATATAAGGATTTTAACCTATTGGTACTAGTAACGGACAGTCATATTATTAATTGTACCAGTGACCCGATAGAAGGTCCTCCCGGATTGGCTGGTATTGACGGTATTGACGGCCTTGCCGGGGTAGATGGTGTTGACTCGACTACAGATTGTAGATCTTGTCACTCTAATAACCACAGAGATCCCATTAAGGAATCTTTCTATTTATCTGACCATGCTGCCGGCGCAACAGTAGCATCCGCAGGAGGAAGAGCAGC
>JBGSWA010000500.1:0-2274 GCA_041752645.1 Gillisia sp.
TTTCATTGGCATCAGAAATAGCATTTTCATTAAATACTATATTCCTTTGGCCTTTTATACTTTCTCGCAGAACCTCTAATGATTTTGGATTACATTCAAATGCATAAACGGTTGAACCTGGATACCTTAATGCCAACTCCAAAGTATCCTCTCCATATCGAGATCCGAATTCAAAAATAGTTTTAACTTCTTCCCTCCCAATAAGGAGGTCAATTATTTTACTTAGAATATTTAATTGGCCAACTGAAGGAGATATAGTTGTTGTTACGCTCATTGATTATTTTTTTTTCCTATTTATTCGCCAACACCTTTTCTTGGTAGGAATGAAAAGAAATGGATTTGAATTTGCCTTTACTATTATCAATTACTTTCTGATTCAACAACTCACTGCTGATGGTTTTGTTATTCCAATACTCAAGGTGTATTTTATCCCGGCAATTGAAGTACATATAATTACCATAAAGCTCGTATTCTGAAAAACAGGATGATTCGTTAAAATCTATAACATTGAGAATAGCGGTTATCCAATGCTCCCCGGTATAAGATTCTATCTCCTTTTTTATCGTCTTTAAAGTAGCATTATTAAATATCATGTGATGGGCAACAAAAGACATAAAAAATCTACGGTCTAAATTCAAAAGTCTTGTGTAACTGCCATAAGGCAAGTGATATTCATCTGAGAAATTTAATATGCATTTCTTATCGTTTAATACAAACGATTGTTTAGAAACGAGGCACGTATCTGCATCCAGTATTAATATATTTTCACTTTGAGTCAACTCATCCGCATTTAATTTTATGAGCTGTTGAAAAATCCATCCGGCACGATGCCATTCAACTCCATTATAAATAATAGATGACTTTTTCACAGGCATCACAATATCTTCATCTAAAAAAATGCAATTATTCTGTTTGCAAAAATCCCTGATTGGACCGTCCCGAGCTACAATAAAAATATTGTTGATGGGATTAACAATATTATTTCTGGCAGAATCTATCACAAACTGAAGTAAAAAAAAATCTTTTTCTACTACAGGTATAAGAATATCAATCGTCACATTCGTATCCAAATTACTTTTTACAGACTGCGTATATCTTAAGAGATTTTTATAAATCAGTCTTATAGGGTTATTTCTTCCCACTGGAAATCTCATCATACCAAAAAGTAATTTTAAAGCTATATTGAGGGACGGGCTTTAATGAAATGTTCATTTTTAAAAATCAAATTACAGCTAAAATTGCACAAAAGGGTAAACCCTCTTTTCTCTAAATACTGAGTAATCCTATCTTCCAGTTCTTTTGTATCACATTCAATACACACTATAAATGTCTTGGTCAGTGTTTTTTCGGCTCCTAGTAACACCTCATAATCGAACCCTTCGACATCTATCGACAAAAAATGAACCTGCTTATATCCAAGGCTCGTTACAATGGTATCAAGATCGAGTACCGGAACAAACTGACATTTTATTTTCCGATTGGTATTAACATTATTAAAAGAAGATAAAGCCGGGAAAGTTTTTTGCAAATAAAACTTACTTACCATATTGACATTGCTACATGCCACTTCCAACTGAATATCCCTGGGCCTGAAAGTTTTGTGTAAATTCACCAATTCCCTGTTTGGCTCTATTACAGCTCCGGACATTTTTCGTCGGTACATCAAATATGTATTTGATAACAATGTGGGATGAAAACCACCTACATCAACATAATTATAAGGAATGCCGGGTAAATTTTTGTTTAGCAAGTTCCAAATAAACACATCTTCACCATGCTGGGAATAAGAAGCTTTTTCCCGTGTGAATTTATAATAAACCGCTTTAATGAACCTGCTGACAATCGAAGTAATTGGCAAACTGTTGGCGAGAATAATCTTACATTTTGAAAAATAGTTCACAGTTATAATTGGATTAAAATTGGTTTAAAAATATTTGTCTTCGGTGCATTTTTGCTTTTAAATCAACGGTAGATATTTCGTCCAGGTGATTCCAACTTATTTCATTGTACGCTTCGTTGAATTCATTACCCCTAATTATTTGCTGCCAGTCGCCTTCGGGTCGTATCACCAATGCATCGGTTTGTAAAAACGCTGCCCAATAACTAAAAGTACTGCTTTGAGCCAAGAGCAACACTTTGCTCCTGCTTAGTAAAATAATATCCGCAATGTCGGTTTTATTGGATGCAATTGCTACATCAGGCAATCTAAGTAAATCCTCAATTTCATATTGATGGGCATCGGTAAAAATGGTCACCGGCCAACTACTTCCAGCC
>JBGSWA010000501.1:0-3549 GCA_041752645.1 Gillisia sp.
TTCTTAAGGGTAATATAAGGCCGTCTGTCAATTTCTTCCTTTATCCAGTTTTCGTCTCTTTCCGGTGTATAATGAAGACGCATTTTATCATCTTTAAAAGAAAAATTTATCATAGTGTATTATATCACGGTTGATGAAAAAATCCAAGATTTTGAAGTTTTGTTAACTCTGCGGCTTTTAATTGTGGTGTAGCTAAAACCAAAACATACTTTGGTCGTGACATTGCCACATAAGCAAAGCGTATGTGTTCTTCATCAAAATTGCCTTCCTTAAACCAATGGCTGAAATGACCACCGCTACTTTGTTTATTATGATGAGAAATTAAAAGCACTGCATTTAGGGTTTCGCCTTTTACACTATGGATTGTAGTAGTTCTAAATATATTTCGAATGCCACTTTCGGTACAAATTTCTTTAACAGGCAAATCTCCTTTTTTCTTTGGTGCCATTAGCTTGGATACGACTTGAGCCCAGTTATAAGTTTTATTAGGCAACAGTTCCCACCGCGGCTCTAAAAATACTTTCAATTTTTTAACCCATTTTGTCCATGTTAAATCCTGCCCATTTTCTATATATGGATAAACAGCACTTGCATCAATTAGAATTTGTTTCAATAATAATCTCCATTCAACATGCTCCGAGGTTTCAGGGCAATACTGATTTCTTGAATCGCCACGACCGCCATAAGCTAATAAGCATAAAGCTTTCCCAAAATAGAATAATGCATTATTTATATCTTCTGTAGTTCTATTTGATTTATACCAATTGTGAAAAGCAATTGCAAATAACTCAGACTTTGTGTATCCATATTCGTTCTTTTGGGTTCTTAAAGATGCAACTGTAGTTTTTCCTCTTGATAGGATTACGGATTTTTTTTTATCAAGACCATTTGCTGTTAGTAAATCTTCAAACTTTTGAGGCAATTGAGTAAATGTATTATCGTCATACTGCCAAAGAATACATGGTTGCTGGCAAATCTGGTTTTCATGCCCTATTACTGGTTGTTGATTACCTATTATTTTCTCAGTTACATCAACTATAGGCTGGCAGCTTCTGTAATTATTTGTAAGCTGGCGAACGACAAATCTTTTTTGTAAAATGTAATCCGATATATCTTTTGGATTAACTTCCCTGAATTCATAAATAGATTGATTGAGGTCTCCAACAAAATGAAGAGTTGTTCCGCAACTGTGTAAAAGCTCAAGGATATCTATTTGACCGGTTGATAAGTCCTGACATTCATCAACTATAATTACTGGAAATCTCTGTGCTAATTTTTTTTGTAAATAAGGGAATCTTATTAATAACTGATTACACAACATTTCTATATCTGAATATGTAGCGAAGCCTTTTTTAATAAATTCTCCTTTTTTATCCCTTAAAGATTTTATTTCGGCTTGCGATAATCCAGACTTGAAAATTGCTTTAGACTTATCGGATTCGGCAGTTATCTTTTGCCATGTATAATCAAAATGATACTCCGTTACTTCGATAGGCTTCATTCTATTATCCCGAAAAATATCTTTACAAGTGTAATTTGAAAGAAACCCTGCCGAACTTTCAATATCTACAAGCCTTATGCTTTTATCGCCATCTTTGCCTGCGTACCCCGTAAGATAATGTGCAAATGGCTGAAGTATATAATTATGAATCCAACCGTCAAATGTTCCAATAAAATGAGGAAACATTTCTGAAGAAACAGCCCCAAACTTTCTAATTCTATTGTTTAATTCCTTTGCAGCACTTGTAGTAAAAGTAACCACAGCAATTCCTGAATTTTCAGATTCCCATTTATAGATTTCGTAGGCACTCTTTATGCCTATCACTTCAGTTTTTCCACTACCTGGGCAAGCTTCCAGATAGGAAGAATGTTTTAGGTAATGATTAATATACTCAGCCTGTTCATCGCTGAGTCTTTTTAGTTCTTCCCAACTGCAATTAAGGCAAGTTTTGATTTTATATAAAAGCTTATATTTTTTATTTTGTAGCATTCTAATCTATAAGCCAATTAACTGCGTTTACAATATAATCCGGAATAGTAAATATGGTATCAGATTCTGACAGTCTTTGAGAAAGCATTTGTGCAAACTCTCCTTTGTCTATGCGTTCCAAAAGCCAAAAAGCAGCATCAGCTTTTTCTGCAAGTGTTTTCTGTGACCAATTTGTTTGAGTATACTGTTTCAATTGAGTTTTGATGGGTCCATTAGTAGTAGTTAAAGCCAATTGAACTTCAGCCATTACAATAAGGTTATTTCCAGCTAATGCCAAATCATATTCAAATGTTTTTAGGTTAGAAAACAACCTGCATAGTTGAGAGTTATTTTCCAAATCCTGAATCATGTAGAGTTGATGATTTTTTCCTACAGCTGGATTTTGTGGAGTTGGCTTTACTGCTGTGTCGGGGTCGTTGTCTGTTAAGCCAGCACATTTAATAGGTATGTAATCTGTTTTCTCAAAAGTGCCATCCTCTTTTTTATTATAACCCTGAAACAGGGTCATAAAATGGCGAAAATAAATTCCATTAAGATTGATGATAGAGATGCCATATTCTTCTAAATCTTTTAAGTATTTTTTTTTCGGATTTTCAATTGCAAGTTTTCTTAGAATATACGGTGTTAGTTCTTTTATAACTAAAGCCTCTGCAATCCCCTCCACCATCAAAACTCCTTTAGCAAAAAGAAGAATTGATTTTGTTATATCCAGCCATCTTTGCAAAAAATTCTTTGTATCACTATCAAAACCACATCTTGATAGTGATGTATAAACGGGGCTTTCACCGGCTTTTTTAACGGTAAGCACTTTTAAAGTATTTATGTCAATCGAAGCGGCCAAGGTGGGAGAATGAGTAGTTACGATTATTTGGATATTATCTTCCAAAGCCTTTTCATTCAAGAACTGAAGTAGTCTTATTTGTAACTGTGGATGCAGGTGTGCTTCTGGCTCCTCAATCAGCAAAACTTTGTGTGAAGTTTTTGAACTATCTAAACCTTCCAATTCAGCAAGTATAGTTGCCAGGTAAAGAATATTATTAAAGCCAAGGCTATTTTCTTCCAACTCCCTAAACATATTTAAATCTCTTGCAGCCTCGTTACCGGGTAATGGATAAAATAAGAGCTTTAACCTTTCTACAATTCTGTCGAAATTTATTTCGGAAAATTGTATAGAAGCATCTTGCCCGAAAATTTGACCGACAGATTTTACTAAGTTTTCCTGAATAGATTTATTGGCAGATTTTATTGAATCGTCTCTTAGCAAATCTTTATTAAATGCTGCAAACTTCTTTTCTAATGGATGTATCTCATCAGAATTTTCATTTTTTTTAAGATTTTTGAGAAGCCTTGCAAGCCTTGAACCTTTATACGCTTTTAATTTATCTTCTGCATCCCTTAGTGGGGGTAAGTAAATACATGCAATTCTATTTAGAAGCTCCCATTCAAATAAACCACTCTCAGATTCATTCCCCCATATTTTACGCTTAAACTTTCCTCTGGCATCTTCTTTATTTTCAATAGATAAATTTAGAATTGCTTTTGTGGGTGTATTTATATCC
>JBGSWA010000502.1:0-2629 GCA_041752645.1 Gillisia sp.
TTATTTTTGAACAAGAAAAATCAACCTGGAGTATGCTGGGGATCGGTTTATACGGAATCTCCTTGTTATTGTTGTATTTCGCTTCTACCATATATCACTACGAGCGAAAAGAAAAGCGGAAAAACCGCTATAGGATCCTCGTCCATATTAGCATTTATGTGCTTATTGCAGGGACTTACAGCCCCCTTGTTTTAATTGCTTTAGAAGATAGTATGGGCTGGTTGCTTTTTTGGATCGTTTGGGGAATTGCTTTGGCAGGAACCATTTTAAAGATCTTCTTTACAGGAAAATTTGAAACTCTCTCCGTTATTTTATACCTGGCCATGGGCTGGCTCATTGTTTTGGATTTCAATACCCTATATGAAATACTCGATTTTACGGGTTTATTGCTGCTATTTCTCGGAGGACTTAGTTATAGTTTGGGTATCATGTTTTATTTGAGACATCAGGTTCCCTATAACCATCTTATATGGCATTTATTTGTGCTGGCCGGAAGCATCTTTCACTATTTGTTCATCTTTTTCAGGGTGATTTAGTGCCCTGCTACTACGACAATAAGGATAAAATCCAGCACAGGTACATGGAAGGCACCCTCAAAATAGAGGTGAGGCAAAAAAATTGCAAAATCACAAGTACCATCAAGCGCAGATCCACCAAGCTAAAAACAATCAGAAACCAGGTGTAGGGATCGGGAACAATACTAATAGAAAGCTCCCTTAATCAGCGATTAAGGGAGCTTTGCAAAAACACTCTTACATTTAAAAAATTAAATCGTCATAGAAAAAATACGGGTTGTTGGCTGGTTGTGAATTAGTTTCAGATCAAAAGCCATACAAACATTGCGCACAAACGGACGTGCTTCCTCGGGAAGCCTCAACCCGGTTTCACTGATCTCTACAAGGCCATCCTCTACCATTTCATCCAGCAAGCCAATACAGGCTTCCAACTCCGGGAATTTCATGGCATCGCTTTCCCAGGAAGTTTCAAAATTGCACATGATATTTAGAATATGTTTTCGGACTACCAGGTCTTCAGGGCTGAGCAGGTGGCCTCTAAAGATTGGAATAATGCCTTTATTCACCAGCTCGGCATACTCTTCTATGGTCTTTACATTTTGAGCAAAACTATGCCAGGAATCACTGATGGAGCTCATTCCCAAGCCTATCATCAACTGAGTTTTACTGGAGGTATAGCCCATGAAATTCCGGTGAAGGCTTTTGTTTTTCATCGCCTTGTACAAGGAATCCGTTTTTAGAGCAAAATGGTCCATCCCTATTTCTATATAGCCCAATTCCCCGAGAAGTTTTTTTCCGGCTTCGTACAATTCCCGCTTTTCTTCGGCAGAGGGAAGATCCTTTTCATCATAGCCTCTTTGCCCCACGCCTTTAATCCATGGCACGTGCGCATAGCTGTAAAAGGCGATCCTGTCCGGTTTTAGCTGTTTGGTTTTAGTAATGGTATCTATTATGGCTTCCTTGGTTTGATGTGGAAGTCCAAAGACCAAATCGTGGCTCACAGAGGAATAACCTATTTTACGGCAATTATTGGTGACATCCTCCACCCTCTTATAAGGTTGCAGGCGGTTGATGGCTTTTTGTACCTTTAAATCGTAATCCTGTACTCCGAAACTAGCGCGTTTAAATCCGAGATCATACAGGGTTTGAAGATGTTTTTCAGTGGTATTGTTGGGATGACCTTCAAAGCTGAATTCAAAACCGGGAAATTTTTCGGCTTTTTCAAAAATTCCGTCAATCAGTTTTTTTAAATTTTCAGGGCTGAAAAATGTCGGGGTGCCGCCTCCCAAATGAATTTCCCGAACGCGGGGCTTTTCGCTTAATACATCACAATACAAAGCCCATTCTTTTAAGACAGTATCAATATAAGGCTCCTCTACACTATGTCTTTTTGTTATTCGCTTATGGCATCCGCAAAAAGTACAAAGACTCTCACAAAACGGAAGGTGAATATAAATGCTTATTCCTTCAGATTGATTGCTCTGGTCAAATGATCTTTGTGCCGTTTTGATCCAGTTCTCATAGGAGATTCCTGCTTCATCCCAAAACGGAACTGTGGGATAACTTGTGTATCTGGGTCCCGGAATATTATATTTTTGAATTAAATCGTTGGTAATTTCCATCTTCTTATCTTTTTTTGTCTGCTTAAAAGTGCTCATTCTCCTGTTTTACAGGGATTAAACCTTTTTAAAATAGTGCTTAATTCCAGTGTATTCTTCACCTGCAAAATTAAGGATTTAAGAACTCATATCTATGATGCAGGTCATATTTATAAAGAAATCCTGAATTTCCAAGCTTCTACTACCTATGGATTATGCCGGGACTTTAAATTTATTTTAAGGAAAATTCCTTCAATACCTAAATATTTTAAATAAATCTTTAATTTTTAAGAATTTAATATTAAATTTAAACTGGTTTTTTTGATAAATCCCCATTTATAAATTTCCCCTTCTTAAATATTTTAATATTAACCAACTAATTATAGTAATTATGAGAAATTTATTTACCTGGATGTTGCTGCTTCCCTTTATCGCAATTTCCCAAACCAGTCAGGATCACCTTATAATGGACAATTTACTGATTACTGCAAATCCCACAAAATTCAAGGAATTAGA
>JBGSWA010000503.1:0-1991 GCA_041752645.1 Gillisia sp.
AGGCTTTGGCTTGCCTTGTTTATTTTATAGAAAACAGTTTCTGTTTTAGGGCATTTCCCCGGGGAATCGGGTCCTGAGGTCATGATTTAGATCACAGCCTGTGATTTATAGGTCTTTTTATTTTTATTAACAAAAAAATATCTTAAAGCGCGTTTAACAGGAATTAAAGTATAAATTTGAGTAGATTAATAATTTCTGTTTTGAACCGGTTTTTATCCTAAAAAAGGTGTTTTAGGTTTTAATGGAAATTTTAATGAAAATCGAAAAATTTTAATTTAATCTCTGGGGTTTAATTCCCCGCTGCTTGCAGCACAAATAATTTATGTGCCTGGTTTTAGATAGCTAAGGAGCTTGCACTGAGGTAGTTTTTACATTAATCCCATCGCCCAGACCACACGACCCCAAACCCTAATCCTGTTATGTCTCACTCCGACAATTATTTACAAACCGAATTTTATGATCTCCTTAAACGCGATCTCTCCGTCTCTGAATCGCTGGGTGAGAATAGTATTGACGGGATTTGGTATTGTGATCTGGAACAACCCGGAAAGCTGTGGATCAGCAGGTCTTTCTGGAAAACCCTGGGCTATGCCACAGACGAGGTGGAAACCGCATTGATTTCCTCCGAAAAGGACAGGGAGCGCATACTTCATTTGTTTGCGGCGGCGGCAGCAGAGCCTGAAAAATATTTTGATGCAGTTTTTGAATTCAGGAACAAGGGGCAGGAACTCCTTCTTTTTCAGGGAAAAGGGAAGTTTGTAAGGAACGAGGAAGGTAAGGGCTCGCGGTTATTATTGCTTCACTCCGAACGAAGCCAGGGAGAAAATACCAACGAGCAATTGCTCCAGGAGAATCATCAACTTCATAAAATCAACGAAATCTTTCAGGAAGTGGATGAGCTTGCTCATATTGGCGGATGGAAGCTGGATATGACCAGTCAGATTTTAACCTGGACTAAAGGGACCCAGCATATTCACGAGGTGGACGGAGATTACATTCCAAATCTGGAGACTGCCCTGAATTTTTATAAGCAGGGGGAGAGCCGGGAGCGGATACGTTATTTGTTCAAGGCTGCAGTTGAAAGTGGGATCCTGTTTAAGGAAGTATTGCAGCTTGTTACCGCCAAAGGAAGGGTGATCTGGGTAAGGGTTTTTGGGAAACCCGAATTTCTAAATGGAAAATGTGTAAAAATACACGGAGCCATCCAGGATATCGACCGAAAGAAAAAGAGTGAACTGGAATTGAAATTGAGCAAGGATAAGTTCCAGCAAGTGTACAGCAAGTCTGCGATAGGGATTATATTAGTTGGGCCAGAAAGTAAGATAATTACCTTGAATCCTGCGGCCCTTGCCATCTTTGGATTTAAGGATTCAGATTTAGAGGAAGTTTTAACATTAACTTTTAGGGATATTATTCACCCCGATGATCTGGAGATCACGAATTCCTACAGGAAAAGGCTATTATCCGGCGAGATAGACAACTATAAAATGGAAACCAGGTTTGTTTTAAGGACAGGAGAAATAATTTGGTGTAATGTAATTACATCGATTTTCTCTGAACCAGATGAGGTTGGTTATTTGATTTTTACCCAGATAGAAGATATTACCGCCCGTAAAAAATTGGAAACCCAGGTTCAGGAAAATGCCGACTTCTTTAAAAATTCATTTGAATTTTCCCCTAACGCGATGGCGATGGTTTCCCTTAAAGGGAAGTTGTTAAAGGTCAACCGGAATTTGGCTCAAACTATAGGCTATTCCCAGGAAGAATTGTTGGATCGAAATTTCCAGGAAACAACGCATCCGGAAGATTCTGAAACCGATTTGGAGTTGTTAAATGAATTGGTTGCACACAAGAGGGAAAACTATCAAATTGAAAAAAGATACCTTCATAAAAATGGGAGTATTATTTATGGCTTGCTCAATGTTTCGCTTTTGCGCGGAAAGGAAGGGGAACCTCTATATTTCATAGCACAAATAAATGATATAACCGAA
>JBGSWA010000504.1:0-5690 GCA_041752645.1 Gillisia sp.
GCCCCCGGCCCCTAAAGGGGAGGTCTGGAAACCGCTCAAGAAAAAGGTGGAGTATTTTTAGTGGATAGAAAATAGAGGTACTCTATTTTAGGTATTTTGGAATAGCTTTATTCAAGCCCTAAAGAGGCGAAATATAATAGCATAGGGCAACGCCCTATGAATAATTAATATAGACCATCAAGCCCTGGAAGGGCGAAATATTTAAACCCGGTGCAATCCATTTTTGCCCCCGGCCCCTAAAGGAGAGGTCTGGAAACCGCTCAAGAAAAAGGTTGAGTATTTTTAGTGGATAGAAAATAGAGGTACTCTATTTTAGGTATTTTGGAATAGCTTTATTCAAGCCCTAAAGGGGCGAAATATAATAGCATAGGGCACCGCCCTATGAATAATTAACATAGTCCATCAAGCCCTAAAGGGGCGAAATATTCAAACCCGGTGCAATCCATTTTTGCCCCCGGCCCCTGAAGGAGAGGTCTGGAAACCGCTCAAAAAAAAGGTTGAGCATTTTTGGTGGATAGAGAATAGAGATATTCAATTTTAGGCATATTGGAATAGCGGTATTCAAGCCCTAAAGAGGCGAAATATAATAGCATAGGGCAACGCCCTATGAATATTTAATATAGACCATCAAGCCCTGGAAAGGGCGGAATATTCAAACCCGGTGCTATTCATTTTTGCCCCCGGCCCCTAAAGGGGAGGTCTGGAAACCGCTCAAGAAAAACGTTGAGTATTTTTAGTGGATAGAACATAGAGGTATTCTATTTTAGGTATTTTGGAATAGCGGTATTCAAGCCCTAAAGGGGCGAAATATAATAGCATAGGGCAACGCCCTATGAATAATTAATATAGACCATCAAGCCATGGAAGGGCGAAATATTCAAACCCGGTGCAATCCATTTTTGCCCCCGGCCCCTAAAGGGGAGGTCTGGAAACCGCTCAAGAAAAAGGTGGAGTATTTTTGGTGGATAGAGCAAAGAGGTATTCTATTTTAGTGTGTAACCCCTTAAATCTTCTTATGTTTTGGCAAGATATTTTTCACTACACGCTGTAACATAACATGGATAAGGCTTTGGGAGGAAAAATTAAAAACTCAATATTTGCATATTGCCTTTTGCCAATTGCCTATTAAATATTGCCTATTTGGTTCTGGCTTGTACAGGTTAGGTAAGCATTGCGATATAACCTTGTTTAGATTAAGAGGAAAAATGGCTGTACTAAAACTACAGGGAATAGCTGACCGCTTTCATCGTTTATTACCTTTTTAAACAGGCCAACGGCAGAAGAAAATACAGAGATAATGCGTTATCAACTCTAAAAAAACTGGCTTTTAAAATCACAGCTTCGGGAAATAATTAGCACCCAAATTTATCCTTCAGCGGCTAAATATATCCACCAGGAAATTAATGACGATACACCCTATCTCTTTCGTTGTAACTGATTGAATTTGCGGAGGATATCTTTTAACAGCTCTCTTGCAGTTGCTTCATCCACTCCTGCTTCTTTCGCAAGTGCTTGGATGTCTGGTTCCTGCCGTGCGTTGATTATAGGAAGCGCCAGCGCAAACAGGTGGTTAAGTTTGTCAATTTCTTCCTTAGCTGCCGGTTCTGGCTCTATTTTAAATAATTCCTCGTAAGGGTTCAATTGGATATCCTTTCCTAAAATATGCTTAATGCTTACGAGCATCGATATTTTTACCCGGATATCCGGTTCAGTTGGCAATCCAAAACCGTGACGATTTAATGCAGTAACGAGGGCTTGAAAACCACGGTCGGTCATCGACCTAATTTGCAGATGCTGTTGTTCTTCCAGATAATATGCTATTGCGAAATGCGGGGCATCGCTCCATGCTCCAAAGCTAATCCTGTAAACAGCTTCGGCATATTCAATTTTAAAATTTTTTTTAAGTTCACTGCTATCAAAAGATTGCACGGCGTTTTCGGAAGATACCTGCAGGATTTCGTCTTTGCCGTGAATGGTTAACGGATACATAGAACCAGATATCAGCATCAGATAAGGAAAAGGGTTGTTTTCAATGTCTGCCAATAGTGCTTCATCCGTTTCAATTGCCGCATTCAATTCTGTTGCAAAAAAGAATATATCATCCGGGCCGAAGCTTGCAAAACTAATTAGGGGACCATAGGTTTGCCAACATGAGCCGTTGAATGCTATCAGACACAACCAAAGTGACACCGAATCTTTCGCAAGGATTAGTGAAACCGAAGGAGAGTACAACAAATAAGATTCACCTGTGTACACGTCTTCCATTTCATAAAAGTCGGTTTCAGGTTTAGCGGTAATTCTGCTAAAAGAAAATCGCCAGGGTACAGCAGACTGTTGCTCCAGAAAGCTTCGATGCTGAAGCGGCAATTGTTTTATGGCAGCGTGTTGAAGATATTTTTTAATAAAGCCGTTCTTTTTAAAAATGCAGTGGACGATGTACTGCGACTTGATCAGGTAAAGCCAACTTTTTTCCATGCCGTTTATAACTGGCAGAAAACGTTTAAGCTGCTGATCCATCTTGAAGTTCAAACCTTCCCGTTGTGCTGAATAATACGAAAGAAATTCATCTACAACCTTGAGTGTGATAGCGGAGGTTTCTTTACAAACCGTATATAATTCTTTAAAATTTTCCATGAAACTTATTCTTAAATTATTTGCAATTTAAGTCATAATACTAGGTTCGACCTTAATAATAAGGTGATGTTTGTTAGGACATAAAGATAAGAATAGGTTTTAAAATACTCAATCAATAAATTCAAACCCACTACCATTGCATTTCGTTTATACAATCATATAAATCGCTTTTAACCTTTCATCATCCTTCATTGCCAAATAAAGTGAAAATTTGTCCACCTTTTCTTTATTTGAGCGCATCTCCGGAAACGATCTAATTTCAATTGTTGCTACCTGATGTATAAATAAAACCAAACAGTGATGCATACCTTCCAAACATTGGCTTATTGCAAAGTCGGGCAATTTACTATTCTCATTTTGCTACTTTCCTTAACATGTTTGCATAAATTACTATAAAGTAAATACCTTTTATCCGCATGACAAAAAAACAAGCACTCATCTTTAGCGCTGCTTTCATCAGAGAATGGATTTTTTTAAACGTTGTCATCGCTGATCTTTCGAATACAAGAAACACATATAGAAGAATGTTATTTTCTGTTTTTAAATATCCCTGTTTATTTTTTATCCCGTTTGTAGAAATAATCCTCGGTGCAACCATCCCTGAATTTAATAATTTGATTTAAACTGACTTGAAGCGTCTAATGCTTTGATTAGCAAAATAAAAACTCTGCTTCTATAAACGCCCAGGATTTATAAGCATTAAACGTTTTATGATTTAGATCAACTTAGTCAGCATGAAGAGATGTGAGAATATGGAGTTCAAAGCGGAGAGGAAGTGGAAGCTGATTTCGAAGTTATTCTTTATTAAACCCACTCTTTCTACAAAGAATTATACTATCAAATCGAATACAACTATTTGAGAAAAATCGATGGATTTGATGATACCGACCGGTTACATTGCTATTACTGATAGATCCCTTGTGAAATCTTCTTATTCATATTTTCATAAAAAGATGAGTTTAAACTTATCTTCTGGAAAATAAACGCATCATTTTTATCGAAGTATATTTAAAAACGAAAGTGTTATCATGTCTCGCAATCCATTTAAACCTTAACCTGTGACTGAGGGAATGCAACTCCGTTTAAAATTTGGAGGATATAGCTTGTATTACAATCATATAATTTTTTCAATTCAATACGTTTGATCAGGATATTGTGTAAAATATTCCTTCCGTTTGGCAAGAAGTACCTGTATAAAATAATAGGAAAAAAGGGGTTATAAAAACTTGCCTATTTTAAATCCTTATACATATATCTTAAATAATCAAACTTGTAGGTAAGATTCGTAAAAGTTTCGTAAAAGCTAATACATGCGCATATTGATGAGTTATGTGCCACCCTATTGAACATCCATCACATATACTCCATATCATTACTGAACGCAAAGCCCACCTACCATCCCAACAGTAGACCGCTAGCTTTTCAAAGCTTTTATAGAGGACAATAACCATCTAAAAAGTATCTTTCCAAACCAATAATAATCTTAATAAAACATAATGGCTAAAACAGCAAAGACAGAACACTAAGAACCATAGAAAGTTAAACTATGGAGCCTGCCGACAAACTCCGTAAAAATATGGATGCTGCCGGGTACAAACATGTTGCATTGCGTTTGATTTTGCTTAAATACATATCTGATGCTTTTATAGAACAGTACGAAAAATTGGTTGCTCAGAAAAGCGAAGGTGCAGACCCCGCAGACAAAAATGAATATGTTGCAGAAAAAGCATTTTTTGTTCCCATTACCGCACGTTAGACATACATACAAGGCAGGGCAACACAACCAACCATTGGAAAAGACATAGGCGATGCAATGGATATGGATGCTATTGAAAAAGACAACCCTTTATTGCGGGGTATTTTACCAAAGGTATTTGCACAAGAAAAATTAGATAAAGCAAGTTTGGGTGGACTGGTAAACTTAGTAGCTTCTGCAACCATTGGCACCAAAGAAGCACAGAGTAAAGATATTTTAGGACAAGTATTTGAGTACTTTTTAGCGGAATTTGCACTGGCAGAAGCGAAAAAGGCGGACAGTTTTATACTCCACAAAGTGTTGTTTAGTTATTGATTGAAATGCTTGAACCTTATGACGGAAGGGCATTTGCCCCTTGTTGCGGAAAGCAGCGGTATGTTGATACAAAGTGAAAAGTTCATTAAATCGCATCAAGATAATTATAAGAAAAAAGGCAAGATTGGTTTAGCATTAAACCTTGCCGACCGTATTTCTATTAACGCACAAGAGCAACCAAACTACATGGCAATTGGCCAAAATGAATTTATCTATTCGTGGCATAGACAGCAGCAATGTAAAATGGAATAACGAAGGTTCCTTTTTGAATAGTGCTCACAAAGATGTAAAAGCCAATTACCTCATTGCCAATCCACCGTTTAACGACAGCGATTGGAGTGGCGAATTGTTGCGTGATGATGCAAGATGGAAAATATCAGGCGAAAACTTAACACCATCAACAGGAAACGCAAACTATACCTGCATACAACATTTCTTATACCATTTAGCACCAACAGGCAAGCAGGTTTTGTTCTCTCTAAAGGTGCATTGACAAGCAACACAATAGGCGAAGGCAATATTAGAAAAGCATTGGTAGAAAAAGGTTTGGTGGATGGCATCGTAAACCAACCGACCAAACTATTTTTAAATACTCAAATACCAGCTTGGTTATGATTTCTTTCTCGTAACAAAACCAATCCCGTAATAAACGGAACAGGCTCCGGTTGTAGAAAGCGTGAGAATAAAATCTAGCTTATTGATGCAAGAAATATGGGCGTTTTGCTCAACCGAAAAAATAGGGATTTAACTTTTATTTATTAAGTACTTTCTCAAAGCATACGCTGTTTGCTATGTTTTCATATTGCCCATAGTTGGGTATAATTAGATAGCCGTTTTTTTTGTACAGCGCAATTGCTTCGGGTTGGTTAAACCCGGTCTCCAACAAGAGCTTGCCAATTGCCAATTCAATGGCCCAACGCTCCAGATGTTTTAAAATCGCAGAGGCAATTCCCTGGTTCCTGCTGTCTGGCAACACATACATTCT
>JBGSWA010000505.1:0-9487 GCA_041752645.1 Gillisia sp.
ATTTATATGTACTTGAGGTTAAAAATAGGTTGGGCTTATACAATTATTTGCGGGAGCATGCTATTTTTGCGCAAATACATTATATTCCGTGCCATTTAATGCCTTATTACAGACAATTTGGATGGAAAGAAGGTGATATGCCGAATGCTGAAAACTATTATAAACACTGTATTAGTTTACCAATGTATCCAACTTTGACTTGTGATGAACAATCCTTTGTGATTGAAAAGATAAATGAGTTTTACAATGTCTAATTTAGCAATCATCCCGGCACGAGGTGGAAGTAAGCGAATTCCGCGAAAAAATATTAAGGAATTTCTTGGAAAGCCTATAATAGCTTACTCTATTGAAGCTGCTTTGAAGACCGGCCTTTTTGACGAGGTGATGGTTTCTACGGATGATGGGGAAATAGCTGAAATTGCCATAAAATACGGAGCAAGAGTACCTTTTTTTCGAAGCGGGAAAAATGCAGATGATTATGCTACAACGGTTGACGTATTAATAGAAGTCATTGAAGAATATAAAGCCCAGGGAAGATCTTTTGATAATATTGCCTGTCTTTATCCAAGTGCTCCTTTTACAACTTCAATTAAATTGAAGGAAGCTTATACAATATTGACATCAAAAAAGCTGGATGCAGTTTTTCCTGTAATGCCTTTTAGTTTTCCTATTCAAAGATCACTGAAGTTGAGTGATGGAAAGCTTGAGTATTTTTATCCTGAATTCGAGAATTCACGGTCTCAGGATTTGGAAATGGCCTATCACGATGCAGGACAGTTTTATTTTATTAACACGTCAAGTCTGTTAATTAAAAAAAGTATACTGTCAAAAAATACTGGAGCTATACTTATTACGGAATTAGAAGCCCAAGATATTGACAATGAAACCGACTGGAAAATAGCTGAAATTAAATATGAACTCCTACAAAGCATTAAATAAACAAATTTTTATCTCAGGAAAGTATTCTTTAGTTCCACTGCGGATGGAAGACCGCTATGATATAATGAAATGGCGCAATGAACAGATTTATCATTTAAGACAGCACAAGGCTCTAACAAAAGAAGATCAGGACAAATATTTTGATACAGTAGTGTCAAGTTTATTTAAAAAAGAACAACCTGATCAAATATTATTTTCTTTTTTAGAAAATGATATTTGCATTGGCTATGGAGGTGTAGTACACATCAATTGGATAGATAAAAATGCCGAGATTTCTTTTATAATGAAAACTGAATTAGAACAACTAGAATTTAAAAAACATTGGGGAATATTTCTGGAATTAATAGAAGATGTAGCTTTTCATGATTTGAAGATACACAAATTACATACATACGCTTTTGATTTAAGGCCAAAAATTTATGAAGCTTTAGAATCCGCAGATTTCACAAAAGAGGCGGTACTTAAAGAACATTGTCTATTTAATGATAAATATATTGACGTTATAATACATTCCAAATTCAACCAAATATGAAGGTCATGAAATCAAATTAAATAAGATATGTGGAGAAGTTTTATCTTTTCATGAGAAAGTTATAAAAATTCACTAAAAATTTGGTTTTAGAAGAGAAGGCTACTCGAGATACCATATTTTAAAAAACGAAGAATTTCATGAGGTTGTGGTTATTGGTTTGCTTTCTTCAGAATGGAATCTTTTGAAATAAGTATTACAAAAGAATATTTATGGTTAGTATTTAATGAAAATAATAAATTACGTACTTAAAAATAGGACAAAAGTATTCTCAGAATAAAAATTCACGAAGATAGAAGTTTTGTCTTTTAGCGAACTTTCTTCTGAAGATAATCCCATACATTTCGATGAAAAATAGGCGTCATTTACAAGATTTAAAAAAAAATATGGTTCAAGGACCAATGGTTGTTGCTTTAATTGGTGGGATATTAGGTTCCAAACTACCCGGACCTGGTTCTATATACACGAGTCAAGAAACTAAATTTTTGAAACCTTTAATTATCAATGAGTCTGTTATTGCTTGGGTTAAGATTGTAAATATAAAAAAAGACAAACCAATCATAACTTTAAAAAATTGGATAGAAAAAGAAGATTGGAATTGTTCTTGAAGGTCAATCCGTAGTCTTATCCTTTTAGAAAAATTACAAGAACTTTAAATTGGAAATAAAAAACTTAATTTAATGAATTAAATTTCATTAAATCTTTACCTATTTATTTGGTTTAAAATCACATTTATAAAAGCTCTCAAAAAGTGAATATAAGTGTAATCCAGGTTAAAACAATAATGTTGATAAGAAACATTTAAATAAATTTTGTATTTCATTTAAAAAACAAACTATGTTAAGTTTTAGAAGAGCAACTATAACTGATAAAATTATGTATTTTGATTGGGCAAATGATCCTGTTGTAAGAGAACAATCTTATAATTCAAGCCCAATAGATTTTGAAAGTCATTGTAAATGGTTTAAATCCAAGATAGAAGATAAATCCTGTTTAATGTTAGTTTTTCAAAATGAAGAAAATTTAAATATTGGTCAGGTTCGCGTTCAAAAAGAAAATATGGATGAAGCAATAATTGGTATTTCTGTATCCATTGAGCACAGAAGCAAAAGCTATGCAAAGGAAATGTTGCAAATATCCTCCAATTATTTCTTAGATTCTAACAAGGGGTTTAAGATCAATGCATTTATTAAAAAGAAAAACTTAAATTCAAAATATGCTTTTGAGAAAGCAGGATTTAAGTTTGAGGCTGAAAAAATTCATGAAAATATTCAAAGTTTACATTACATTAAAAAATTAAAATGAGAATAGACACCTTTGAAATAAACAAGGAAAGCAAAGTTTTTATAATTGCAGAACTTTCCGCTAATCACAATGGAAGTTTAGAGATAGCAATAGAAACCATTAGAGCAGCGAAACGGGCTGGAGCCGATGCTATTAAGTTCCAGACATATACTGCGGATACTATTACAATTGATGCCAAAACTGATGATTTTAGATTAAGTCAGGGAACTATTTGGGATGGAAAATTTTTGTATGACTTATACAAAGAAGCGTATACCCCCTGGGAATGGCATGAAGAATTATTTAAAGTCGCAAAGGAAGAAGGGCTGGTTTGTTTCTCCTCTCCTTTTGACCCCACATCTGTAGAACTGTTGGAACAACTAAATGTCCCTGCTTATAAAATTGCATCTTTCGAAATTACTGATATTCCTTTAATTGAATTGGTAGCCTCTAAAGGAAAACCAATAATAATTTCAACCGGAATTGCCGAGCAGGAAGATATAGAGTTAGCTCTGGATGCTTGCAGAAGAATGGGGAATAACGACATTGCCTTATTAAAATGTACTTCCTCTTATCCCGCTCCAATTGACGAAGCCAATATGGTTATGGTACAAGACCTTGCAAAACGTTATAATGTAATCTCCGGCTTATCGGACCATACCATAGGGAATACTGTTCCATTGGTAGCCACTTGTTTTGGGGCAAAAATCATTGAGAAACATTTTATTCTGGACAAATCAATTGGCGGTCCGGACGCTTCTTTTTCTATGGATGAAAAGGAATTTACAGAAATGGTAGAAGCGGTAAGGGAGGCAGAAAAAGCGATAGGCATTGTGGATTATACTTTAACAGAAAAACAGAAAAAAGGCAGGGAATTTTCCCGGTCTTTGTATGTGGTTGAAGAAATTAAAGTGGGTGAAGTTATTACTGAAAAAAATGTAAGATCTATTAGGCCGGGTTTTGGGCTGCATCCTAAATATTTAAATGAAATACTTGGAAAAAAAGCAAGTAAAAATTGGAGTAAAGGTGAACGATTTAATAAATAATTTTTAATTAAAAAACACTTAATCCGAGTATATCAGGTTTATGGCAAATTAAGCACATGTGGAATGCATCTATTAATTTTAAAGGTTTTGGATAAGTCAGTGCCAAATTTGCTAATTAAAAAAACTGAATATCTTTTTTTTAAAATTTAAGAGATTTTTTTATAAAAAAAATAAAAAATAAAGCTATGATAGGTGAAAATTTTATTACAACTTCCTATACTACTCTGGAAAGAGGTTTCCCCCAATTTCGTAAAAGAAAAAGGCAACTTGCAGTTCGTTTTGTAATAAAGAATCTTTTACTTATATTTAAATTTAACTCGGAGCAAACAGATGCAAAAATTTTTTTGTTGCATCCAGCGATGGAGATCCAAATTATGTTTCCAGACGCTGTAAAGTTGGATATTAATAATTCACTATTTTTAAAAAAAGCCCTATTTTATCTTCAGCTTGGATATATATCACCGACTAAGGGTATTCGTATATGGGCTGCAAGAAAAGGTTATAGATATTTACAGAACTACTTTAAATCTGGGAATATTACAATTTTAAACAGCGGACCCTCTGTTTTTAGCCCATTTATGGCTAAATTATGCGACGATAAAAATGATGACAGCAAATTTTATATCATTCAACATGGTTTATATCAACTTGATTACAAGCCATATGACTTTGAATTAAAAATTGCAGCATGCAGATCCATTATTTGGAGTGATCTTCTTGCTCAAAATTATATTTCTTTAGGTATGGCACCTAAAAAAATTCATGTGCTACCCACTCATTTATTCAGACAAATAAGTAAGCTGAATTTCTCTGATAAAGTTTTAATCATTGGTGAATCGTTAAATAAAATCAATCCAGATTTTGATAGAGAATTCGGAGAAAAAATATTACAAATAATAAATTATTTAAAGCGAAATTCTAATTGTTGCGAATTTTATTTTAAAAAGCATCCTCGGGCATTACCATCGACTGATTTAGATTTAGCTTTCGAAACTACTGCTGTAACATTTATAGATAAAATTAATTTAAATGAGTATGGTTTGGTGATTGGTGTCGTTTCAACTTTAATGATTGAGGCATTGGCAGAGGGTTGCCGTGTATTGCAGCTTTCTCTTGAGCAATTTTCCTCAATAAATGTGGGGGATTATTCATTATATACCAGTGCTGAGAATATACAGGATTTAGAACAAACAATAGAAAAATTTAATAAATTAAATAAATTACAAAAAAATTATATAAATAGTGAATATTTAAGGATTGATTGTTGTTTTGAAGATTATTACAAACGGTTATTAAACTAAATTTATTTACTCTATATTTTAAAACATTAGGGTTTGGTTAAAAAAAGGGAGAAGCAATTCGTGGCTTCTCCTTAAATATCGTAATTTAGAGTTGTAAAATATTAAGACCAGAGACCATTCGAAAAAGGATTGGATGAGATCCTGTTTCTGAAATCAACGAATGTTAGAAGCTAAATAATGGATTATTATATAAATATAAATTGTGAATCTTCGAAATCAAGTTTTCCTGTTCATTAATGATTTAAAAATGAAACTGCTGAGAAAAACTGTAAAGGAAAAAATAATTGCCGATTTATATCGGTTCAAACCCGAAAACACTTCCTGGATAAATAAAATGGTTCTAATTTTTTCGGAACCTTGTGCGAGATACATATTTTTATATAGATTTGCATCATCGTACAATAAAACACATATATACGGTATTATTAGCAGAGTTTGGCTTCATTTCCTAAAACCTAAACTTAATATTCAAATTTATTTACGAGCGAAGATCGGTAAAGGATTTAGATTAAATCATTATGGCCACATTTTAATTGGTCAAGGTGTCAGTATAGGGGAAAACTGCAATGTTGGGCAAGGTGTTTCAATTGGAAATGTAAGTCGTGGAAAATACAAAGGAAGTCCTATAATTGGAGATAGAGTTTGGATTGGTCCAAATTCTGTTGTTGTAGGGAAAATTAAAATTGGAAATGATGTTCTGATTGCACCATTAACATACGTTAACCAGGAATTACCAGATGGTGCTGTCGTTTCAGGAAATCCCCTTATAATTCATAATTTCAACGGGAGTGGAGTTTATGTGAAAAATATTTATAATTAAATTCTATCTAAATTTAAAATTCTGATTTGAAAAGTTTTATTATGGGGATTCTTAGTTAAGGATTAAAATTAAAATATTATGGGATTACCAAAGTTGCAATCACGAATTTGAATTTTTAAAATTTAATTAAATTATCATTTGACAAATCAAAAAATAGGCAGTTATCTTAATAGCGAAACTTTTAACGAATTAGGACAATCAAAATTATCAAGACCTTTTAAATACTTCTTAAATACTTCAAAACTACCTTTCTAAATTATGAAAAAAGTATTGTATTTATTTGATGCTTTAAAAAGGGGAGGAGCTGAAACAAGCACCCTTGAAATTGCTAAAAGATTCAAAAAATGGACTCCTGTAATGGTGAGCATTTATGAAGGTACAGAATTAAAAATTGATTTTGAAAAAGCAGGAATAAAAGTGTATTCTTTAGATTTGACAGAGAAATTTGGCATTGCCACTGCAATGAAAAAAATTCAGGGAATTTTAGAAGTTGAAAAGCCAGATATAATTCACGCTAATCTTTTTATGGCAGATCAATTTAGCCGGTGGCTTGGTCCAAAAAATAAGATTCCAGTTATCAATAGTTTTGTAAATGACAGCTATTCCAAAGAGCGATATGAGTTATTAAATTTTAAACAAAAATTGGTTTTGAATTTGTATAAGGCTGTAGACCGCTACAGCGCGAAAAGAGTTTCAACATTCATGTCATTAACAAAAGCAATTGTCCCAAACAATACGAAAGCCTTAAAGATTGACCCAAAATCAGTTGTTGTAATTCCTCGCGGTAGAAACATTAGAGCTTTTCGTGATAAAGTGGATATTGAAACAGTTTCAAATATTAAAAAGAAATACGGGAATGGACCTCTTATTTTAACCGTATCAAGGTTATTATTAAGAAAAGGATACCTAGAAGCAATTAATGCTATTTATTTAGTTAATAAAAAATATCCCGAGGTAAAGTATTTAATAGCAGGGAAAGGTCATGATGAATTTAAAATCAAGACATTAATAAAAGAAAAAGGTCTGGAAAATAATGTTTTTTTATTAGGTAGCCGAGATGATGTGCCCTCTTTGTTGGAGGCTGCGGATATTTTTTTATTTCCCTCTCATTATGAGGGACAGGGAGGAGCTTTAATTGAGGCAATGTTGATGGAAAAGAAAATTATCGCAACCCGAATTCCTGTCCTGGAAGAATCAGTAAAAGATAATTTCTCTGCTAAATTATTTAATTACAGAAATGTAAAAGATATGGCAGATAAAATTTTGTGGGCTATTGAAAATCCAGCTGAAATGAATTTATTGGCTAGTATGGCAAAAAAAGAGGCAGAGCAACGGTTTAGCATTGAAGAGATTGCTGATAAGCACGAGCAACTTTACGAAAAGGTCTCTATTATGAACAAGAATATTAGTTAAATTTTACAGAATGAAGAGAGTAGGTATCTTGGTGGATGATTTGAAAATAAAAAGTTGGCAAAACAAAATATTACAACATATTAAAGATCACAATGAATTAGAGCTTTCCGTATTAATAATAAATAAAAATAAATCTGAAGCCTCCAATTCAGGAATATTTTATAGGTTCTTTCAGGCAGTGGATAGAAAAATGTTCAAGGTGACAAATGACGCCTTTATAATTAAAGATATTGAATTAAACCCCGATATACCGACTGTTGGTATAAATGGGATAGAAACGCGGTTTAGTTATAGATTTTCTGACGAAGATATCATTGCAATCAAGGAATTAAATCTCGATGTCCTTATAAGATTTGGATTTGGTATCCTTAAGGGTGGCATCCTGGATGCTGCACGGTATGGAGTCTGGTCATTACATCATGGAGATAATAAAATCAATAGAGGAGGCCCACCAGGATTTTGGGAAGTGGTAAATAAAGAATCCATAACAGGGGTGACCCTCCAAAGACTTTCATCTGACCTGGATGGAGGTGTAGTAATAGAGAAATCTTTTACAAAAACCAATTTCACGTCGTTTAACAGAAATAAAAATGAAGTTTTCTGGTCCGGTGTTGAGTTGTTTAATTCTGCATTGGATAATCTTGCAAGAGGCAAAATTGAAAAAATAATATCATTAAATCGGAATACTGAACGATTTTATTCAATGCCTTTGTACAAAACCCCTCCTAATTATGTGGCAATTGAAATACATCTTTCCTTTTGGATTCGAAGAATACGAGAAATAATAGTAGAATTCATTAATCCTCCTCAATGGTTCTTACTCTATAAATTTAAAATACATAATGAAATTGAAACTTCAATTTTCAGATATAAAAAATTAGTACCCCCTAAAGGATATGATTGGGCAGATCCTTTTGTTGTTAAAAAAGATGACGGTGATTTTTATGTGTTTTTTGAAGAATTAAATATGAAAAGCAGAAAGGGATACATTAGTTATTTGCATTTTGACAATGCAGGTAATCTTATGGGTAAAATTCCAAGAAAAGTAATCCAGGAAAATTACCATCTTTCCTATCCATTTGTTTTCAAGGATAATAATATTTTTTATATGCTTCCAGAAGCTGCAAGTTCTGGAGAATTATGGTTGTATAAGTGTATTAATTTTCCGGATGAATGGGAAAAGGAAAAGAGAATTTTTAAGGATAAACCTTTTTATGATGCAACCTTAATAAAACACCAGGACCATTATTATTTATTTGGAACTGAAAAAGTTATAGCTGAAAGTGCGCGTGATCAATATTTATTTATTTACTATTCTAAAGATCTATTAGGTGATACTTGGTTACCGCATCCGTCCAATCCGATTTATAAGGATGTAAGAAGAGCGAGACCAGCTGGAAGAATTTTTGAGTTAGAGGGTAAACTGGTGCGGCCTTCCCAAATAGGGGCCCCAAAGTATGGGTATGGAATACAATTTAATGAAATAATAACCTTGTCTCCAACCGAGTTTGAGGAAATTAGACTTGAACAAATACTACCAAACTGGGATAAAAATCTTGTAGCAACTCATACATTTAATACCGTTGAAGGATTTACAGTGATTGATTCCCAGGGTGTCATTAATAAAAAGTTCTGAATATGAGAATCCTACAACTCATACAAAAAACTCAAACACGAGGAGCAGAAATGTTCACTTGCCAACTTTCAAATAACCTACTTGAAAAGGGACATGAGGTTAAAATTGTTGCTCTTTTTGAAGGAAAAGCCCAACTTCCGTATAATGGAAAAATCTGGTTTTTAAATGCAAATTTAAAGAATAGATTTTTAGATATCTCAGCGTGGCTGAGGCTTTCCAAAATAATTCGCGAGTTTAAACCGGATATAATTCAGGCAAATGCAGGGGATACCTTAAAATACGCGATTTTTTCAAAAATTATTTTTGGTTGGAAAGTACCTGTTGTTTCTAGAAATGCGAGTGAAGTAGGCCGTTATTTAAAATCCTCTTTTCAAAAGCGAATTAATAATTTTTTTTATAAAAATGTTGAATATGTAATTTCCGTTTCCAAAGCATCGGAAAAAGACATTTTAAACCATTTCTCCTTTTTATCAGGAAAAACTACTGTAATTCCAGTAGGTTTGGAAACGATTTCAGAAA
>JBGSWA010000506.1:0-2973 GCA_041752645.1 Gillisia sp.
AACCGAATGTATAGAGCGAGTAAAGAAACTCAGTTTTGTAGTAGCTCCTGGGGGTTATGTAGGTTTACCAGGTGAAGTAGATGATTCTGATTTTGCTTACCAGCCTTAATGCATCATTCGGGAAGCAATTAAAAGAAGAAGCTGTCCTTCACTAAGGCATAAAAACTACACTTTCCAAAATCATATGAGCATTGAATAAAGAAGATATAAGATGGGTAAATAATATCTTTAAATATTTCGTTAGTAGGTGAAACTTTAACCCTATCACAGCAATTTGCAATAGAAACAGAGTTAGACGACTTGATGTTGCCTTATAAAATGGATATTTCCATTTTTCATAAAATAGCAAATCAGGATTTGATTGATCATATCAACAGAGTTGGTATTAGTTTAAATAAAATCAGTATTTAAGGTCCTCTTTAAGGGATTCCAGAAGCCAAAATAACAAAAAGGTACCAGAGGTAGCACTGAAATTCACGGTGCTTGCTTTTAAAGAATAAAAAAGGGTAGAAATAAAAAGTGACAGTTCTTCAATACTATATAAGCAGATTTGTCCTCTTAATTGCAGGAGTTTGCCCTGTAAATTCTTTGTTAATTTTTAATCCGTAATTTCAACCCCACCGAAGATGCCTGGCCCCTGGGGACAAAAATAAAGAAGCAGGAACCGTAGATCCCTGCTTCTTTGGAGTTTTAATAACACTTATGTAACCACTGTGGATTTTCAAGATATATTCTCTATAGTTCTTGAAAAACCACGATTAAACTGTGCTTATTTACCCCCCTATTTTTTAATCTAAATGACAGAACTGTTTTGCCTTTTTCAATAAAACTAAATTAGGCCACCTCATTTCCTAAATCAATGATATATATCATTAATTTAAAATTTAACATTTTATTTTCACCCTTACTGGAAATTTACGGAATTTACTCAGCTAACAAGGTGGTAAAACGGTGGAGCTGATGCTCTTTGAATTAATAAAATACCTATGGAAGAAAGATGAATTCACTTCCAAAAATAAAAAAAACTTATGGACGGCCCCACCCGTCCATAAGTCTCTAATTCTAAAATCTACCCCCATAAATTTTAGAAATACACTCTAAAACAATTTTAATTATCATTCTAAAGTGGAGATAAATATACACGAAAAATCCATTCCTTGACAAATAGTTTTAATTATTTTTTTATTCACGAGTATGATTTCCAAACTTTTACAAAAAGAATTCATTGTCAATTACCGTTTTTGATTAATTTATTAACACTTAACCAATAAGGAAAAAAAACGCTTATTAAAACTTGAGATGCGGGATTTCCCCTTTGAGGTCTTTAATTTTTTCCTGAAGCTTTTGAGAAAAGCTCTGGTAAGAAATGGAATTTTCGTCAAAAGGTCTGTGCGCCAAACTCTTTTGGATAGCTCCAATTTGTTTTAACGTGGAAACTGCCTCAGAGGAAAACCATACTTCTACAAATTTCTCCCAGATGTAATTTATTGCCACCGAGTTGGGATGCAACATATCCTCCGCATAAAATCTGTAATCCCGCAATTCATCCATCATAATTTCATAGGCTGGAAAATAATGTGCCAGGGGATTATTTTTGATTATCAGCGGATGCAGGGCGGTGATCAAATGCGCTTTACTTATCTGATTTTCCACAAAGCCGTCTTTTAGATGACGGACAGGGGACACGGTAAAAATAATGGTGAGATCCGGATTGATCGATTTTAAAGCTGAAAGCAATGATGTTAAGCTTTGCTGGATTTCCGCTACACCCAGCAATTCTTTTGAAAAATTTTTCTGAGGCAGTTTATGGCAGTTGGCCACAGCTTTGCCTGATTCAATATTTTTATAGACCCAGGCAGTCCCAAGGGTGATCAGTATATGTGAAGTTTTAAGGAGGTAATCCCGGGTAAGGCGAAGGTTTTGATTCAGGTTTTTTAGCAATTCCTCCCCTTTGGGATCGCTCAGAACGGAATGGGCCTCAAAGCAATGCCACCGCTCATTATGGTAAAAAATATCATCAGATGAATATTCCTTAGAATTTATAGCACGGTATATAAAATTTTCAATTGCCCCGGGATGGAATAAAATTCCGAAGGGATTCCGAAGATTTTGAAGTTTATAATAAGACAGTTTCTCCCCAATATTTTCCACAAAACAAGAGCCGATCATCAGGATTTTAGACTGATAATCAATTTTTGGGGCTTTTGACAAGAGTGGTATTTTGGTCCTGAACTGCATTGTATATTCCCTTTTTCGAATCCCTCAAAAACCCGACAGGTGTTAACCTCTGCCAGGTTTGAAGGAACCTTTAATTATTCTATATAAGCCACTGCCTTTTCCAGGGCTTCTCTGATACCAGCTGGATTTTTTCCTCCGGCAGTTGCAAAAAACGGCTGTCCCCCGCCGCCGCCCTGGATATATTTTCCGAGTTCCCGCACGACTTTCCCTGCATCCAAATCCCTTTGGGCTGCTAATTCCCTGGAAATATAGCAGGAGAGCAAAGCCTTGCCATCTTGTTCGGATGCCAAAAGCAGAAACAGGTTATTGCCGGTTTCCCCTAATTGAAAAGCGAGATCTTTCACTCCTGAGGCATCCAGGTCAACTTTTTTGGCCAGGAATTCAACCCCCCCTATATTGGTCAATTCATTTTTCAGTTCGTTTTTCAGGTTTTTGGCCTTCTCGCGGGAAAAAGCTTCCACCTGCTTTTTAAGGGCCACATTCTCCTGTTGTAAAGAATGTATAGCCTTCACCGGGGCCTTGGTGTTTTTCAGTTCAGCCCTGATCTCCGAGAGGGTTTCAGATTGTTCGGCAAAATATGCTTTTACGGCATCCCCCGTTATTGCCTCTATGCGCCTGATCCCGGCGGCCACTGCTGCTTCTGAAAGGATTTTGAAATACCAGATATCGGCGGTGTTCTGCGAGTGGGTCCCGCCACACAGTTCCATGGACTCCCCAAATCTGACAGCCCTTACC
>JBGSWA010000507.1:0-2146 GCA_041752645.1 Gillisia sp.
TTAGAGAAGTTAAGTCAAAAATATATTGAGATTTAGCTGAGAAAAAAAATGTTTCCACAAAATCAATGGGGATTGCTTTGCAGAAAAATCAAAAAAATGAATTTTTAGAACCCACCTTATATAAGACTGCAAAAATGCATAAAAAAAAGGCCCTCAGAATTCGTAGGTTTCCTCAGAAATAAAACAGGATTATTTTCAGAAGAAATTAAAAAACTCAAGGATTATTGAAGAAATATCAGGGTATTTTGACGACGAAGAAAATAAAATAAAACCAAAAGATAGTAAAAGTCCGGTCCTGAAAAAATTTGTCCGTAAACAAGGATTTTTCAAAACTGAACAAAACTTTAATTCCTGATAGAAATTGGAATAGCCTTAAAACAATACTAGGCCTTTACCTCCACCTCAACATCTTCGGTTTTTATTGTGGAAAGCAATTCTAATTTTCCCTCCTCAAAGAGTTCGTCAAGGTTACACAAATCGGTAGTAAAATCGTTTATTTTATAATTATTGTAGTCTACAAAACGGATTCCCTGGATAATTCTGGGATTATTGGCTTCCCTAAACCGGATTCCACCTTCATTTACCAAAAATTTATAGGCCAGGTAATCTATTGTATAATTTTCTTTGTGGATCCAATACAGGAATTCATCGTGATGATCTGCACCACCCCCATCCTGTTGAAAGGTTATCTTCAATTGATAATAGGGTTCCCCTTTAATTTCAGCATCGCCAACCAGCTTCTTATTCACCGCCTTATCGTTTAGCCCGTAGGGTAAATGCGCAAAGTAATGAACGGAATTCACGCTGCTTTGATAACGCACAGACATGGAATCCGGGACACTTGTCAAACTATCATTTTTAAACCGCTGATACCCGGTATTGCTCACTACGTCCCGGAAGGTTCCTGCAGAATCTGAAATAATGCGTTCCAACTGAAATTCCCCCCCATTCCGGATGCTTTTATAGCTGTGATCTCTAAATTTAAACTGAACAGTGGCTATTTTATATATATCACCTCCGGCAGTTTCAATGGTTTTGGTGATAATCTCATCAGCAGAAATCCCTTCTTTTTCTTCCTGACAGGAAATGACAAAGATCGCTAATATCAAAACAATAAGATTTTTCATAAGATTTTTAAAATTATCACAAAGATAAACAAATAAGGGAAACGGAAATTATGGGGGAAGTTTCTACTTTTATTTTTCCAAACAAGTCGATATCCGTGGAAATGTAACACTTTCCTCTAAGTACATCCTAAGCTTGTGTTTAATGCTTAGTTATTCGAGATAAAAATACATATCTCACCCTATCTAACGCCCATAACTGTTAAAGATCACCTCCTCAAAATAGACCAATCCCCATAAAAGGCCTTCCGGCAAAGAACCGGTTCAGTCAACAGGGCGTTCATGCTTGGCCGTACCGGCCGCACGAACGCTTAGTTATTGAACGCTTAGTTATTGGGCTTAGTTTTTTATTAAATTCATTAAGAGTTTTTGGATCGTATCCCTTTGCTCAGGAATTGAAAAAGATGATTCCTTTAAAGGAGGTAGCTTCAAGCAATCTTTTGATCACTATTCACTACCTTTAGAATAAAGATGAACTGAGTTTGAAACCAAATCTTTGTCTGCCAGACCATTTGAACTTGGCGGAGTTCCCGCCAGGTTGATTCTTGATCAAGCTCTCCCTCTTCATAAACGTTCTTGAGGTGCTATCCAATGGTTCTTCTTGCTTTTCCAAATAAGTCCATTATTTGTTGCTCGGTTGCCCAAACAGTATCGTGTTCACCATCAAGCACTACCTGAAATTCAGTTTGTCCATCTTTAGGTTTGAAGACAACAAGTTCACTATTTTTTATTTCAGGTAAATTCATTTTTCAATTTAAGGTTTTCCTTAATTAACAGGTATTAATATTAAACATTGTAAGTTATGAAAAAAAAGTAGTACCCTTCTCGAGAGGGCCTGTATTTCTGTCCCAGAATTCAATCACCTATACTTAAGGTTAAAGCGTTCTGTTGAGCTTTTCAGGTAAAAGCCAAAGCACCCTGACCAATTATGCCCGCGTTCAGTCAGCAGGGCGTTCATGCTTGGCCGTACAGGCCGCACGAACGCTTAGTTATTAGTTTCGGTAAATTGCTTGACAGCTTTT
>JBGSWA010000508.1:0-4152 GCA_041752645.1 Gillisia sp.
CTCCTCAGCAGAGCCTACTTCCGCTTTAGCCAGCAATGCAAAATTAGAAAAGTGTAAATAGTATTCAGGATTTAATTTAATTTGTAAACTTATATCAGGATTATTAACCAATAAGTGTAAACTTTTTTCAGGACGATACAAGCTGTGGTATGAAGTCTGGAAACGTTTGTCCATACTCATCTGATATTTTTTGATAAAAATGTTCAGATGTAAATGGTTTGTTTTTAAACTCTTTGTACTTCTTTTCAGCTTCCCTAACTTGTTCAAGGTTGTCATAAATCCGTAAGCTCAAAATCTGCATTTTATTTCCTGCTCCGTTCTTCTGTTTTACTTCGTCTACAAGTATGTAATAGCCATTTTCCGATTTATAAAGGTTTCCAAAAAAGTCAGAAACATAAACCTTTTGCTCAACGAGGGACAGTTTGTGATTTTTGATTAAATCTTTTAGATACTTTGGATAAATAAGGTGGTCATTAACATCATAATCTGAAAGTCTGTCTCCCGATGCTAAAATTTTCATTAAATGTTCATCATCATCTGAACCATACTCCACTTCTTGTACAGAACTTTTCTCAGAAGCAAGTGTTTTGATATCGGGAAAAATTGCTGCTGCTTCGAAATTTTCGGATTTTTTAAAAACCAGAATTTGTCTTGTGTTAAGCTGGTATACTTCAAAATTTGACCATCCGGATAAGTCTCGTTCATACCGTGTTAACCTTACTGGTTTCTCGATTTCCATTATATGTTTGACTTCATCATAAGTCAATTCAATCTTATAGGAAATATTCTTTTTGAGAAAATCAACTGTATTTTTTACAAACCGAACTCTCTCTAATTTATGGAACTGCTCTACATTGTCTACCAATGCAGCTTGTTTATCGTAAAACTCAATCAAAATTCTTCCATCCGAAAGTTTATAAGTTCTTGCAGTCCATTTCTTGCGAATAGAATTATCCTGTTTGCCGTTAAATTTTGTTAGTGTGTTTGCTCTTGAAGTGCTGTCAACCAGGGTTGTTGTTATTCGTGATTTGTCAAGAGTTGTAATTTCTAACTTTTGATTAAAGCTGTTGATGGTTGCCAAGGTGAATATGGTTAATAGTAACTGTCTCATTGTAGGGTGTCGCTGTAAAATAGCCGCTAACGTTTGAGGGCTTTGTGTTGTGGTGGGCATCAGGGAATGTCAGCCCAGCCTATAACCAAAAGCCCAATTGAAATACTAAAGATAAGCCTTTATTCGTCAGCCCACCATAACACAAAACCCATGTAAGCGGTAGTGGCTTTAGCGGTCACTTAGTCTTTTGTGGTTTCGTCCAACCATAGAATTTGTCAAGTTGTTTCATTTTGTCGTCATCAAATCTATGATTTAGTAAATCTCTATGGTCTATGTAAATCTTGTTTTTAACCCACTTAGTAAATTGAGAGAAAACAAGTTCATTGTCGCAAAGATGTTCATAAAAAGAGACGCCTGCTGAATTCCAAAGTTTTTGGTCTTTTTGTTGGGAACACCATTCGGCATAGTCGTAGATATTTTTAATTTTGATTGTGTCATTGTCAATATGAGCTTGTTCTAACAACGGTAAAAGTTCGCTAAAAACAGTATAAGGTGACAAGTCAGGTTCTTGGAAATCCTTTTTTAATTCAGGTGCAACTTCAATTGCTTTTTGTCTCCACGTACTCATTTATAAAATACTTTTCTCGTTTTATAGAATGTCAATAAGGTCAATACTAAGCCACTAAAAAATAAAAGTCCATATACAATAACTGCTTGTTCATGGTATACAGTTGATGAGTTTTCGTCGAAATAACTTCCTTGCGAATTATATGGAAGTGTCAACCTGCTATTAAAAACAATAGCAATAAGTAATGTCGCAAATGCCAAAATAATTGTCAATATACTGAAAGCTATTTTCATTGTCTGATTGGCTGGTCTGTCATGCCATTACCGCTTACGTCTGTATTTACGCAATTATACGCACTTTTTCTATTGATTATCAATGTTTTTTTCCGCGTTTTTTAAATTGTTGCCTTTATTCCTTTTTCCCCTTTTTCCGAAATAGGGCATCCAATGGATTTTCAATCTGACTCATGTGCCGGTTACTGACATGGGTGTATCTTAACGTGGTTCGAATATCATTATGTCCGAGCAGTTTTTGAATGATACTGATATCTATCCCGTTTTCGAGCATGTGCGTGGCATAACTATGACGCAAGCTATGAAAACTCATGGTATCCGGCAACTCTAACACCTTGGCTATTTTTTTAAAGACATCCTGCGCCGACCTGGCACTGTATGGTCCATTTTTTTTCTGATTTTCAAATAGCCATTTCCTGGGTTTATAAACCTCTTTATACGTTTTTAAAAAAGGCAATATACTCTGCGCAAGGGGTACCACCCGGTCTTTTTTTCCTTTTCCACCCGCAATAAACACCTGAAACCGGTCCTCATCTATGTTTTTTATACAAACGTCTACCGCTTCGGCCACCCGGAATCCGCAGCTGTACGAAAATAAGAGTAAAGTTCGGTGTTTGAGATTCTTTACAGAAAGAATGGTTTTTAAAATCTTTTCCTCACTAATTACTTTAGGTAATTGTTTTGGCTTTTTTGGTCTCGGTATTTCAAAAAACATTTTCTCTTTACCCAATACCTGTTCATAATAGAACTTTAGGGCATTCATGCGGCTGTGAATTGTATTTTCTTTAAGGCCCAGCTTTTCACTACACCAAACCAGGTATTTTGCCACTCGCTCCCGAGGAAAATCCACCGCCTTTTCCAGTTTCAGGTCCGAAAAAAAACGATGCAATTCACTTAAATAAGTGCGTCGCGTGGATGGGCTATATCCTTTTAAAATCAATAAATCCTTTGCTGCCTCCCAGGCTGCTTCATTGTCCGGGTTCATAATCCCGGGTGGTCTTTTTCCCTCGGTTCGGGTAATTACCTGTTCTTTAATCGCCTGTTCCAGGTGGAGATCCTTAATCCGATTGCCAAACCAGATTTTTATATTTTCCAGATTTTTGCCATACAAGGGTACTATCCAGCACTGCTTTTTGGCATTCCAGTAAGCATATTTTAATTTTTTTAAAAAACCTATATCCTTTGGATCCATAGGCATTTGCACAAAAATTTGTTTTTTTTCTGCCCGGATCACTACATTTTTTTCCGACAGGTCCTTCTCCTTTGTCCCGGATGGAAGAATTGTTTTTTCCGGTACCCCAACTTTTTGATCAGGCAGCGATTGGCTTTCGGGGCTCGTTTCTTTTTGGAAGCCTGCATTGGTGGCAACCAATTTGCCATCCTGCGTAATCAGGTCTGCCTCCGGAAAAACGCTTTGGGCCATATGGAAAGCTTCTTTGGTGTAAGGCACATGCCATGTTTTAAGGGTAGCACTCCATGTTGCCCCGGCTATCCGTCGAATGCTTTGGTTAAACCACCCCTCGTTTGGTCCGCGCACCGCAATGCGTTCCGCCCCGCGGTGGGCTATTTTTTGTAGCAATATTTGTTGATTCATGGTAAGGTTTGATGTTTATTTTTTCTGAATCATATTTTCTGAATCACAAGGACACCATGCGCAGAAAGTTGCTTAAGGAAAAATGGCATTCCAACTAATGACTACCAACTTTTCTACATTATATGCTTCCGGCTTCCTGCATTACCCCTTTTCCGTTTCTTATCTTATTGAGGTTCCATCTACTGACTACTGACTTCTGTCTACCGACTACGGACTACCGACTATCGTCTAAAAACGGCTTCGCCATCCTCAGTCCCATTTGTTTAAGTACAGGGTGCTAAGACAGCGTAGATATTTTGACAAATAAAATTCGGGAATTTTTGGTAAATGAAAAAAATATTTTAGTTAAGGAGACCCCCTCAATCCACCACGATAGGGTGTGGGCAGCCCCCCTCGGTCCCCCCACAGGGGGGAAGTAGGTGTGCGGGTGATGGGTAGGATTATCGTTTTTGCGGGCATCCCGCATTTCACCTTTCACTTCCGATTCCGAAAAATCGGGACTATCGGTGTCCTTGCCTAAAATAGGTTGACAAAAAAAGTCACTTATGAAGCAGGAAACAAAGTCAAAATTAATGATTCGGGAGCGAAGAGTATTCTCGGATTCTTTGAAGCGTCAGATTGTAAATAGTCTGGTCGCTGGTCGTAC
>JBGSWA010000509.1:0-10507 GCA_041752645.1 Gillisia sp.
GGACACGGCAATTAAAAACTCAACGAAAAGAACAATAAAAGGCCAAATTATCAAATAATAGCTTTAGTTTTGTGTGCGGACACGTAAACCAATTGTTTAAAAGGGCCAATTAAAAATGTTGTGGCAATATATGTTTTAGGAATAGTGTCCGCACACAATTGTAATTTAGATTAAAATTAACTTCAATCGTTTAAACAATAATATTAATTAATCATAAAATCACACTGAGATGAAATTAACTGCGAGAGTTTGCACCATCAAATTATTGATACTTTTGATCTTACCTTTATTTTCCCAATGTTCAGATGCCAATAAGGACAAAACCCCCTGGGTAAACCTATTCGATGGGGAAACCTTAAACGGGTGGTCTTCCATAAAAGGTGGCAATGCCCTGTATGAGGTAAAAGACGGAGCCATCGTTGGGACCACTGTCCGCAACACCCCAAATTCCTTTCTGAGCTCGGACGAAATCTACGGGGATTTTATCCTGGAGCTGGATTATAAAGTAGATCCCTCAATGAACTCAGGCATACAGATTAGAAGCAACAGCGTTCCGAATTACAGGAATGGGGTGGTACACGGATATCAAATTGAAATTGATCCCGCCGAAAGAGCCTGGAGTGCCGGAATTTATGATGAACAAAGGAGAGGCTGGTTATTTCCCCTGACCGATAACAAGAAGGCTCAGGAAGCTTTTCAACAAAACCAGTGGAACAATTACCGGATTGAGGCCATAGGTGACACCATTAAAACCTGGATCAATGGTGTGCCGGCGGCGCACCTCATAGATGATATGACTCACAGCGGTTTTATAGCCTTACAGGTTCACAGCATTGGAGAAAAGGATCAGGAAGGAACCAAAATTTTGTGGAAAAACATAAAAATCCTCACCAAAGACCTGGACAGATATTCCACCCAAACACCTGTAAAGCCTGTAATCACAAAAAACAGGTTGAGCCTTGACGAAGAAAAAAATGGTTGGAAACTCCTCTGGGACGGAAAAACAACTGATGGCTGGCGCGGTGCCAAATTAGATGATTTCCCTGAACAAGGATGGCAGATAGAAAACGGGGAGCTCCTTGTTTTAGAATCCGATGGTGCCGAAGCAGCGGCAGGTGGTGATATCGTAAGCACTGAGTTATATGGGGATTTTGAACTCCGGGTAGATTTCAAAATAACCAAGGGGGCTAACAGCGGCATTAAATATTATGTGGATACCGATATCAATAAAGGTCCTGGCTCTTCTATTGGCCTGGAATACCAGATTTTGGACGATGAAAACCATCCCGATGCGAAACTCGGAAACCACGAGGGAAGCAGGACAATGGCCTCGTTATACGATCTGATCAAGGCGGATCCCAGCAAGCCTGTGAATCCGGTTGGGCAATGGAACACTGCTTATCTCATTTCAAAAAACAACCATGTGGAGCATTGGTTAAATGGAGTAAAGGTTTTGGAGTATGAACGAAAAAGCCCTGAATATCGAGCATTGGTTTCAGAAAGCAAATATGCAGAGTGGCCCAACTTTGGGGAAGCAGAAAAAGGGCACATCCTGCTGCAAGACCATGGCAATCGTGTGTCTTTCAGAAACGTAAAAATAAAATCACTTTAAATCCAATTTAAAATGACCACAAGAAGAAACTTTATTGCAAAAACAATTTTAGGAAGTGCCGCTGTTGCCATGAGCAGTTCGCTGATGGGAATGCCAGCCAGCAGTTATCGCCGTATTATCGGTGCCAACGACAGGATAAATGTTGCCATAGCAGGCCTTGGGCGCAGATTGGGGGCATACTATGAGCCCATAGCCAGAAAAGAGGCCAATGTTAATTTATTGTATTTATGCGATGTCATGGAAAGCCAGCGCACAAATGCATTACGAAGCTTTTCCGAACATATCGACTATAAACCGAAATTAGAGAATGATATTCGAAAAGTGATAGAAGATCCAAAGGTAGATGCCCTGATTAATGCCACTCCGGACCATTGGCATACACCGGGTTCCATTTTGGCATTGAAGGCAGGAAAAAATGTATATGTTGAAAAACCCTGCAGCCATAACATGAATGAAAATGAACTGCTGGTCCAGGCTTCCAAAAAATATGACAAGGTTGTACAAATGGGCAACCAGCAGCGATCTTCGGACCACACTATCGAAATAATTAAAGAAATCCATAATGGAATAATTGGTACACCCTATAAAGCTGTAGCTTTTTACAGCAACTCCCGGGGGGAGGTGCCAAGTCAAAAAAAGGCTCCTGTTCCGCAGGGGTTGGATTGGGACCTGTGGCAAGGACCAGCGCCCAGACGTGATTACACCCAGGAAACCTGGGATTATAACTGGCACTGGTACGGCTGGGAATACGGAACTGCGGAAGCTGGTAATAATGGAACCCATGAACTGGATGTAGCGCGCTGGGCCTTGAATGTCAATTTTCCTCTTCATGTGGAGGTCGAAGCTGGCAAACGGCATTTTGCCCAGGATGGGTGGGAGATGTACGACACTATGGACGCCACATTTCGGTTTTCGGGTGATAGAATCATTAAATGGGACAGCAAAAGCCGGAATGGGTATGATACCTACGGAGGTAATGGCCGGGGCACCATTATTTATGGGAGTGAAGGCTCTGTTTTTGTCAATAGGGAAAAATACATGCTTTATGACAGAAGCGGAAAAATAATTAAATCCAGTGAGTCTGAATCAAGCGAAGGAGGAACCGCTTTGGGTGGTGGAGGCGATATGTCAACCACTCATATGATCAATTTCTTTGACGCCATACGCGGCAAAACAAAACTAAATGCGCCTATCGAGGATGCAAGTATCAGCATGGCAATGGTACACTATGTAAATATTGCTTCCCGGATTGCCAAAGGATTCGCCATTGATGATAAAACCGGGGGTATGTATGACCGTGATGCCATGAACCTGTGGAGCCGTAATTATGCCCCGGGATGGGCACCTAAATTATAAAAAATGAAAAGGAGAGATTTTGTTATAAAAGGAAGCCTTGGATCATTAGCACTGGCAACTTCCACCTCTGTTTTTGGAAATCTTATTTCCTTTAATGGCGCTAATGATGCTATAAATATTGGGGTAATTGGAACAGGCGACAGGGGAGGCGGACTTATACCAACTTTAAACCAGATAGATGGAATCAATGTGGCGGCTTGTTGCGATGTACTTCCTTTCCGATTGGAAAAAGCTTTGGCAAAAGCAGGGAATAATCCTGAGGCTTATTCCGATTATCGCAAACTATTAGATAATAAAGATATTGACGCTGTTTTAATTGCGACCCCCTTTAATTCTCATTCTCAGATTGCTATAGATAGCCTTGATGCGGGGAAACACGTGTATTCTGAAAAAACGATGGCCAAAGGATATGCTGGAATCAGTTCCTTGGTGCAAAAAGCATCCCAATCTTCTCAAATATTCCAAACCGGGCATCAATACCACAGTTCGCGCCTGTATAATCATGTGGTGAATTTGATAAAAAAAGGGGAGATTGGGAAAATAGCCGCTTTTGAATGTCAGTGGAACCGCAACGGTAACTGGAGGCGCGGGGTCCCTCAATTAAATCTGGAAAGGGCCATCAACTGGAGAATGTACAGGGAATATTCAGGTGGCCTGGTCGCGGAGCTTTGCTCCCATCAACTGGATTTTGTCAATTGGGTCTTGGAAGCTATGCCGGAAAAAGTCATGGGAGTGGGAGGCGTAGATTATTGGAAAGATGGTCGGGAAACTTTCGATAACATTCATCTTATTTATAGTTACCCCACCGGGGTTAAAGCAAAATTTACCTGTCTGACCAGTAATTCTTTGGATGACTTCAAAATAAAGGTGCTGGGAGATAAGGGGACAATTATCCTGGATTATGAAAAAGCCTGGTTTTATCCCGAGGCAAATTACATTAAGGAATTGGGGATTGTAGACGGGGTTTCCGGGGCGACAAAACAGTGGGAACAGGGAAAGGGAATTCCAATTGAAGTAGAACATGCCGAACCCAGTAAGCAGGCATTAATGGATTTCAGGGATAGCATTTTGACTAATTCGACCCCTAAATCCAATATTATTACCGGAGCAAATACTGCGGTTTGCGTACAAATGGGCCTGGATGCCATGTACAATAATGAAATTGTTTACAAACAACCAAAGGATTATTATGAATATTAATAGCCTTGCCTTTTTTGAAATAAAAAGCAACGGATTAAAATAATAATCTCAGGATATAAATCAACATTGATAAATTTTAAAAAATGAGTAAAGTAATCGTAATAACAGGAGCAGGCGGGGTTTTATGCAGCAGCCTGGCAAAGGCCCTAGCAAAGGCAGGACATAAAATAGCTGTTTTGGATTTAAGAATTGAAGCCGCAAAGAAAGTAGCTGATGAGATCAATGCAGCCGGGGGAAAGGCAATTGGGGTAGCTGCCAATGTTTTAAAAAGAGAATCTCTGGATGCAGCAAAAGAAGAGGTGAATAATTCCCTGGGGAGTTGTGATATTTTAATCAATGGAGCCGGTGGAAATCACCCTCTGGGAACTACGACAAACCCTTTTTTGTTAGAGGAAGATCTGACCAATCAAACCAGTGATTTTAAAACATTTTTCGATTTGGATCCTGAAGGGATTAAATTTGTGTTCGATTTAAATTTTGTCGGCACCTTATTGCCAACACAAGTTTTTGCAAAGGATATGATAGGGAAAAAAGGATGCAGTATATTGAATATCTCTTCCATGAACTCCTTTACCCCTTTGACAAAAATTCCGGCTTATAGCGCGGCAAAAGCAGCAGTTTCAAATTTCACACAATGGCTTGCGGTGCATTTTTCAAAAGTTGGCATAAGGGTGAATGCATTGGCACCGGGATTTTTTCTTACCGATCAAAACAGAACCTTGCTAACCACGCAAAGTGGGGATTTAACCCCAAGAGGCAATACCATAATCGAGCAGACCCCCATGGGTAGATTTGGAGAGCCCGAAGATTTAATTGGCACTACCTTGTGGTTATGTGGAGAGGGGTCTTCCTTTGTTACAGGAGTCGTTATCCCGATTGACGGCGGATTTAGTGCTTTTAGTGGAGTTTAAAAAAATAAAATATTTATATATGAACTTAATTCTCGAAAAAACCTGGAGGTGGTACGGCCCTGGCGACCCTGTTTCTCTTTCAGATATTAAACAAGCCGGAGCTACCGGAATTGTTACAGCACTGCATCATATCCCAAACGGAGAGCTTTGGACCCTGGCAGAAATAAAAAAACGCAAGGAAATCATTGAACAATCCGGGCTTAGCTGGTCGGTTGTTGAGAGTGTTCCTATTCATGAGGATATTAAGACCCGCTCAGGGAACTTTAAAATCCTTATAGAAAATTATAAGCAAAGCCTTTTAAATTTGGGAGCCTGTGGGATTGATACGGTTTGCTATAATTTTATGCCGGTGTTGGATTGGACCCGTACCAATTTGAATTATGAAATGGAAGATGGCTCCAAAGCGCTGAGATTTGATGTAACCGCATTTACTGTTTTTGAATTGTTCTTATTAAAAAGGCCGGGGGCTGAGAAAAATTATACGGAAAAGCAAATCGATAGGGCAAGGGCAATGTACGATACGATGAGCAGTGCGCAAAAGCAAGGTCTTATCAATAATATTATTGCCGGATTACCCGGGGCTGAAGAGGGATATACCTTGGAGGAATTCAATGCTATTCTGGCAACCTATAATTCAATAGGAGAAAAAGAATTGAAACAAAATCTGTATTATTTTTTAGGACAAATTATTCCGGCCGCAGAAAAAGCAGGCGTGCTGATGTGTATACATCCGGATGATCCTCCTTTTCCAATTCTGGGCTTACCTAGAGTAGTGAGTACCGAAGAGGACATTCTGGATTTATACAAGGCTGTGGATAGTCCTAACAATGGATTGACATTTTGTACAGGTTCCTTCGGAGTTCGGCCGGACAATGATTTGCCGGGAATGGTGGAGCGTTTAGGGGATAGGATTCATTTTATTCATTTAAGAAGTACACAAAGGGACGCCCTGGGTAACTTTCACGAGGCAAACCACCTGGAAGGAGATGTGGATATGTTTGGGGTCATGAAGGCATTAATATCAGAACAGGAAAAAAGAAAAATAGCCGGGAGAAAAGATATAAGAATGCCAATGCGGCCGGATCATGGACATCAAATGTTAGATGATTTACATAAAAAAACCAACCCGGGATATTCTGCAATTGGCAGACTTAGAGGTCTGGCAGAATTGAGAGGGCTGGAAATGGGCATCAGAAAATCAAGGTATTGAATTAATTCAAAATATTTTTCCATGCAATAATTGAATGAAAAACCTTGCATTTCAAAAAAAATCCTCTATATTCGTGTAATCGATTGCATAATACTAAATTATATTTAAAATGACACATTCAGACTTCAGATTTGCACACCATCCGGAAGATGTAAAAAAATATACGACCCAACAACTCAGGGAGCACTTTTTAATACCAAACCTGTTTGAGAAAGATCAGATTCAACTGACCTATTCCATGTACGACCGTTTTATTGTCGGTGGGGTTTTGCCGGTAGAAAAAGCTTTAAAACTTGAAACCATTGACGATTTAAAATCAGAAAACTTTTTGGATCGCCGGGAATTGGGGATTATAAATGTAGGAGGAAAAGGAAAAGTTACCGTGGAGGGCACTGTGTATGAACTCTCCAAAGGAGAGGCCTTATACGTAGGCAAAGGCAATAAAGAAGTTGTCTTTGAAAAGATTGGAAGCGAACAACCTTATTTTTATATCAATTCAGCCCCGGCACATCACGCGTATCCTACAAAAAAGGTAGGCAAGGAGCAGGCCGAGGTGGTTGAACTTGGGGATTCCAAAAATGCCAACAAGCGAATCCTGAACAAACTCATAGTGAACAGCATTGTAGAGACCTGTCAACTGCAAATGGGAATGACCCAGTTGCTGGAAGGAAATGTTTGGAACACCATGCCTCCCCATACTCACGCCCGCCGCATGGAAGCCTATTTTTATTTCGATTTGGAAGAAGGCCAGGCAGTGAGTCATTTTATGGGACAGCCCGATGAGACCAGGCATATCTTTATGGAAAACCACCAGGCAGTATTGTCCCCGGAATGGTCTATTCACGCCGGTGCAGGAACCTCCAACTATACTTTTATATGGGGAATGGCCGGAGAAAATTTAGATTATGGCGATATGGATATTGTTCAACCTAACAAATTAAAATAAACAAACAAGATGAATTTATTTAGTCTAAAAGATAAAGTAGCAGTTGTAACCGGGGGAGTTCATGGACTTGGAATGGCCATGGCCGAAGGTCTGGCTGCCGCCGGGGCCGAGCTGGTCATCACGAATATCACAGCTTCGGTGATGGATACAGCGATAGAGCAATACAAAGAAAAAGGCTATAAGGCAACAGGATATGTTTTTGATGTAACAAATGAAGAGGAAGCTGCAAAACAAGTGGCTGCCATTGAGAAGGCCCACGGGAAAATAGATATTTTAGTCAACAACGCGGGGATTATTAAGAGGGAACTGGCAATCAATATGCCCGTAGCCGATTTTCGGCAGGTGATAGATGTTGACCTGGTAGGTCCTTTCATCATGTCTCAGCTGGTCGCCAAAGGGATGATAGCGCGCAGGAGCGGGAAAATAATCAATATTTGTTCCATGATGAGCGAACTGGGCCGCGACAATGTCAGTGCATACGCAGCGGCTAAAGGAGGTCTTAAGATGTTGACCAAAAACCTGGCAACGGAATGGGCCAAATACAACATCCAGGTAAACGGAATTGGACCTGGCTATTTTGCAACTTCACAAACCGCACCTATTCGGGTGGAGGGAAATCCATTTAACGATTTCATTATTAACCGTACCCCGGAAGGCCGATGGGGAAACCCGGAGGATCTGGCCGGGACAGCAGTTTTCCTCGCTTCGCAGGCAAGCAGCTTTATCAACGGGCAAATTATTTATGTAGATGGAGGGATCCTGGCTACCATAGGAAAACCTATGAATGAATAAATTTTTAAACATGAAAAATAAAACCTTTATAAACGATAATTTTTTACTGCAGAACAAATATGCGGAAGAGCTGTATTTCAATTATGCGGCCGAACAACCAATTATCGATTATCACTGTCATTTATCCCCTAAGGAAATATCCGAGGACCGCAAATACGACAATATTTCCCAATTATGGATTTCGGGCGATCACTATAAGTGGCGTGCGATGCGTACCCTGGGAGTGGATGAAAAATTTATTACCGGCAGCGGATCCGATAAAGAAAAATTTGGAGCCTGGGCAAAAACAGTGCCCAGTACTCTTAGAAACCCCTTGTATCACTGGACCCATCTGGAGTTAAAAAGACATTTCGGCATAGATGAACTCCTGAATGCCGGTTCAGCAGATTCTATATATGAAAATGTAAAGGATCAGTTGCAAAAACCTGAAAACAGTTGCCGTGGCCTGCTAACTCAAATGAATGTAGAAACGGTATGTACAACCGAAGATCCCATTGACAGTCTTGAACATCATCAGGCCCTGGCAAAAAGCGGTTTTCAAATCAAGGTAAGTACAGCCTTTCGGCCAGACAAAGCCATTTTAATTGAAAATGATACCTATAACGAGTATCTGGATCAACTTGAAAAAGCAGCGGATTCTACGATTCAAACTTTTCAGGATCTAAAAGATGCCCTGCGCAAACGAATTGAATATTTTGATGACAATGGCTGCGGATTATGTGATCACGGCCTGAATAACATTTCATTTGAAGGATTTACCGAATCAGAGGTAAAGGCAATTTTCGTCAAAAAACGAAACGGGGAAAGTATTTCATTTCTTGAAACCGAAAAATTTAAAACTGCAATCCTTTTGTTTTTAGGGGAAACCTATCACGAATTTTCCTGGGTGCAACAATTTCACCTGGGAGCATTGCGCAACAACAATACCCGAATGCATAATGTCTTGGGGGCTGACACTGGTTGGGACTCCATAGGTGATTATAGTCAGGCGGAATCCCTTTCGAAATTCTTAAATGCTTTGGACAGTAAGAATAAACTGACCAAAACCATCCTTTATAATCTAAACCCTGCTGATAATGAAGTTTTCGCCAGTATGATCGGGAATTTTAATGATGGAAGCATAAAAGGGAAAGTTCAATATGGTTCCGGATGGTGGTTTTTAGACCAAAAAGACGGTATCATCAAGCAATTGAACGCCTTGTCCAATATGGGCATGGTAAGTTGTTTTATAGGAATGTTGACAGATTCAAGGAGTTTCTTGTCTTTTCCTAGACACGAATATTTCAGACGTGTCCTGTGTAATTTATTTGGGGCAGAGATCGCCTCGGGAGAATTGCCGAATGATATGGATATGATCGGGAAGGTTATTTCCGATATCAGTTATAACAATGCAAAAGAGTATTTCAAATTTTAAATCGAAACATTTATAAAAATATACCATGAAAAAAGTAGTAACCTTTGGAGAGATCATGTTAAGACTGTCACCTCCGGGATTTTTGAGATTTTCCCAGACAAATAATTTTGATGTTGTTTATGGGGGAGGAGAATCGAACGTAGCGGTATCCCTTGCAAATTATGGGGTGCCTGTTGATTTTGTAACGCGTTTGCCAAAAAATGACATAGGGGAATGTGCGATGATGGAGATGCGCAAAAGAGGCGTTGGAGTGGATCAAATTGTATATGGTGGTGACCGGTTGGGAATCTATTTTTTAGAAACCGGCGCGGTATCAAGAGGAAGTAAAGTAGTGTATGACAGGGCTCATTCTTCCATTGCCGAGATTAAATCGGGAATGATCGACTGGGAGCAGGTATTTAAAGGAGTGGAATGGTTTCATTGGACGGGTATTACCCCTGCAATCTCTCAGGGAGCAGCCGATGTTTGCTTGGAGGCAGTAAAAATGGCCAGTAAATTAGGGATTACCATTTCGACAGATTTAAATTACCGGGCCAAACTTTGGAAATACGGAGTAGAACCGGAAGCCATTATGACCGAATTGACATCCTATTGTGATGTTATTTTGGGAAATGAAGAAGATGCTGAGAAACACTTTGGGATCAAGCCTGAAGGGTTGGATATTACCACCCAGGGACACGATGTGAAGGCTGAAGCTTTCTTGTCGGTTTGTCAGCAAATGATGGAGAAATTCCCACGGGCTAAAAAAGTGATCACCACCTTGAGAGGTTCAATCTCTGCATCCCACAATACCTGGGCGGGGGTTTTATACGATGGAAAGACCATGTTCCAATCTCCACAATTCCAAATTACGGATATTGTAGATAGAGTTGGGGGAGGAGATTCCTTTATGGGAGGCCTGATCTACGGATTGTTGCAATATCCTGAGGACGATCAAAACGCCCTGAATTTTGCGGTAGCGGCATCTTGTTTAAAACACACCATTAAAGGCGATGCAAACCTGGTAACCGTTGACGAAGTACAAAAATTAATGGGAGGAGATTCCTCCGGTAGGGTAGCAAGATAA
>JBGSWA010000510.1:0-12349 GCA_041752645.1 Gillisia sp.
TCGCGGTGACTCATTTTCCTCCGGGAACAAGTAAGTGGAACAAAATAGAACACCGTTTATTTTCCTCCATTTCAAAAAACTGGAGAGGAAAACCATTGGTCAGCTACGAGGTTATCGTCCAACTGATCAAATCCACTAAAACTGTAAAAGGCCTTGAGGTAGAATGTGAAATGGACAAAGAGGCTTATGAGACAGGGATAAATATAACTCCAGGGAAAATGGAGGAAATCAGCATTGAGAGAAGTTCATTCCATGGGGAATGGAATTATACGATATGGCCACAAACATAGTCCATTTATTTAATAACAGTTCCTAAGTCGTTTATTGGCATACATAATAAATTTGTTGTCTCCCATGGTTTTTCCTCTGCCAATACTGAATATGGATTTGACCTGCTTCCCAATCAGGAAATTGATATGCAGCAGCTGCAGGACAATGCCCCTTTTTCCCAGGAAGTTTTAATGGAAGATCTGAACAATAGCTTATGGGCTACAGAAATGGCCCGAAGAAAATTCCGGGATATTGCTGTGACCTCAGAAATAGAATTTACCGGTTTTCCCAAAAAGTTGATCTAAAGCAATCTGGCGAATTCGCAGTTGCTTTTTAACGTGTTCCGGGATTTTGAAGCTGAAACTTTATTATTCCTGCAAGCCTTTCGGGTAACTTTTGAACATATATTGGAAGAGGGAAGGCTAAGGCTGGCACTGGTAAGGGATTTGCAAATATGGGATTATCTGGAAGGCCTGTGAAAAACAACCCCTTTTTCCTATCCAATTTTTACAGACAGACTTGGGAAAAATTACCTTCAGATAAACTGGAAGATCGGATCAGGCGGATGCAAATTCAATGGTAAAAATGATATTTTTGCACGGTTATAGAAACCATTGAAATATACGGGCAGTACTTCAGCATTCGGATGCTATGATATGAAATCAGATAAAAATGCCGCTTATAAAGGATGTGCATTTGGGAAAGATCTTTTATTTTATAAAATACGGAATGCAGTTTCCTCAAAATGCCATAGCGAAAATTTTTACCGTTTGATTCGGGTGGTATTCCATCTTCAGCCGGAAAAAATTTGTTTTTTAGGAGACTTTTTTTCAGAGTTTCCCTGAACCTGAATGGTCTTTTTTTAAAACTGGATGCAGGATTTTTCTGCTGTAATCATCCTTGTGTTTGGGAATCATGTCATCTTATCAGGATTTATTTAGAATTGATCCTGGAAAAGTTACTGCTAACACATCACCCTGAAATCAGGAAAAAAACTATTTTTACATTTGTGGTCATTTGCATCCCGGTTTTAAACTTTATGGTGCGGGGAAACATCAGGTTAAACTCAGCTGTCTTTATAAAAGCGGGGAACAAATGTGCCAGCCGGCTTTTTAAAAATTCACAGGAAATTACTGGATTTCGCCAAATATTGGAGATAAGGTGTTTGTGATGACAAAAAAGAAGTAATTTTAGTTCAACTAATTATTCTATTTAAAATGAGCAAAAAACTTTCGGTCTTGAATTTTCTTTCGGTAATACTTGTAATTGCAGTGAATTATATGGCCCAGACCATGCAGTTCAATAATAACACTATATCGAGTTTGAGCAATGAATACAATAATTTGTTTACCCCAGCGGGCTATGCGTTTTCCATTTGGGGAATCATTTTTATTTCCCTGCTTTTTTATACTGGATTCCAATTATACAAAGCTTTTTCCAGTTACTTCGACTCGGATTCTATCCTGAAAACCGGATACTGGTTCATTACCGCCAATTTGGCCAATGCCCTTTGGGTAATAGTCTGGTTGTATGAATACACTTTTTTTTCAGTGATAGTGATGTTTGTTATCCTGGGGAGTCTTTTAAAAATTGTTTTAAACACAAATATGGAACGCTGGGATGCCCCGCTAAAAACAATCGCCTTTACCTGGTGGCCCATTTGTGTATATGCCGGCTGGATCGCGGTTGCTTCAATTGCTAATGTAGCCGCATACCTAACAAAAATAGGTTGGGATGGCTGGATATTTAGCCAAAGCCAATGGACAGTAATTCTGATCGTAATTGCAGTGATTATTAATGCACTTATTATCTATAAACGAAATATGCGGGAATTTGCATTAGTAGGAGTATGGGCGCTTATCGCCATTTATGTGAGGCACCAGGGCGGAAATCAACTTATTGGCATTACATCCATTGGAGGGGCGATTTTTCTTTTCGCTTACCTCATCACTCACGGTTTTGTGAACAGAAAAACCAACCCCATATATAAGTTATTAAATCGTAAGGCGAATATTTAAATTTTAAAGGAAACGAGAAAAATTAAATTCTTTAAAGTTTCTCGTCAAAACTCAACCTGTTTAAACCATTCCCTTAACATCATTTCCCCAGGTAGGATAGGCAAAAATCAGGTTCTTTAAGTTTTTCGCCGGAATCTTTTCGCTCATTGCAAGTGAAAAAAGGTTGATTACCTCTGAGGCTTCTGGCCCCAGTAAATGTGCTCCTAATATCAGTCCTGTTTTGTTATCCACCAGTGTTTTATAGGCATAAAAAGGTTCGTTCACACGTTTTGCATTAAAAAATGACGGTACTTTATTTTGTTTGGTCGTAAAATCGAAGCCTTGATCTTTGGCTTCTTCTTCAAGAAGTCCTACCATAGCCAAGTTTGGCAAGGTAAATACTGCCGAGGCTTGTGGTGGATACTTCGCTTTGATGGGATTGTTTGTGTTTAATAAATTGGCCGTCACAACTCTTGCTTCCTGGGACGAAATAGGGGAAAGAGGCAAGCCATCGCTGTTTGAAACATCACCGCAGGCATACACACTTTTATTGGAGGTGCTCCGTAAAAAACGGTTTACGCTAATTCCCTTTTTAGAAAACTCCACCTTGCCCTGTTTCAGATCCAATTCCTCTATTGAAGGGGTTCTTCCTGCAGCATTGACAACTAAAGCTGCATCTATTGATATTGATTTGCCGTGCTGATCTGCAATCACCCTAAAATTTTTAGGGAGTTTCTCAATTTTTATAACCTCGGCATTAAAAATAAATTTTATTCCAAGGTCTTCGGAAGCTTCCCGTAAATAATTCACCAATTCTTCATCAAAATTAGCGAGTGCACGAGGAGCAAATTCCATTATGGTTACCCTTACTCCAAACCTAGCGACAAGATGGGCAAATTCCATTCCTATAAATCCGGCGCCAATAAAGATCATGCTTTCCGGTAATTGTTTTAATTCCAGGAAATCTTCACTGTTAATGGTGTATTCCCCTCCGGGAATTTTGAGTTCTAATGGTTTTTGACCCGTTGCAATTACGATTTTTTTAGCCATTAGCGTTTTTCCTTCTACGGAAAGTGTGTTTCTATCAAGAAATTTTGGGGATTGGTGATACAGTTCTATGCCAGCTTTTATTAAAGCTTTTTCCGTGGCTGCGGGGACAGCATTTACAAAGGTGTCTTTGTAAGCCATTAGGTCTTCCCAATTGAATTTGGGCATTTCGGTAATTCCTTTTCCTACCATTTTTTTTGCCCTGTCAATAATTTCGCTAAGGCCAATCAGAACTTTTTTGGGATCGCAGCCTTGGTTTGCACAGGTTCCACCAAATTCTCGGTTATCGGCAATAGCTACTTTCAACCCGGCTTCCGCGCAATTGTGGGCTACGCTTTTTCCGGCCGCGCCGGTTCCAATAACAAAAACATCAAACTCCTTAAATTTTGCCATGTTCATTTATATTATATGTGAAATTAATCAAAAGGGAAGCAGTTCAATTAGCGAAAAAATTATTTGTGCTGAAATTAACAGGGTTTATAATTATTTTGCACTAATCTAAATACAGTTTCTCACAAAAAACTAAAAATATTTTGTAAAGGTAAGCAGTAGCGATTATCTTTGCGACAATGATTAAAACCATAATTGCCAATGGATTTGCACAGTCTCTGCAACAGCAGAAACTGTGCAAATCCATTGACCTTTCCGAAGAAACCCCATCACGAATTCATATAAAAGGCCTTGTTGGCTCATCGCTTTCATATGTGCTTGCCAATGCTTTTGAAGAAGCTGACAAACCCTTCTTACTGATCTTTAACGATAAGGAGGAAGCTGCGTATTACCTGAATGACCTGGAACAACTTGCGGGTGAGAAAAATGTCTTGTTTTATCCAGGAAGTTACCGCAGGCCCTATCAACTTGAAGAAACTGATAACGCGAACGTCCTATTGCGCGCAGAGGTACTCAACCGAATAAATTCGCGTAAAAAACCGGCTATAATTGTCACCTATCCGGATGCGCTTTTTGAAAAAGTGGTCACACGAATGGAATTGGAGAAGAATACCTTGAAAATTTCGGTCAGCGATCTTCTTTCCATAGATTTTGTAAATGAAATTTTATTCGAGTACAAATTCAAACGGGTCGATTTTGTGACTGAACCTGGCGAATTTTCTGTACGGGGAGGTATTATAGATGTTTTTTCCTTTAGTAATGAGGAGCCTTACCGGATCGAATTCTTTGGCGATGAGGTAGACTCTATTCGAAGTTTTGATGTGGAAACCCAGCTTTCTACAGAAAAGGTCAAAAAGATCAACGTGATGCCAAATGTTGAGAACAAAAGGCTGGATGAGCTGCGGGAGAGTTTTTTAAAATATATCGCCACAAAGACTGTAGTTTTTGTTAAAAGCCTGGATTTGCTTTCCGGGGCATTGGACAAACTTTTTGAGAAAGCAGAGGAAGCTTTTAAAGACCTTTCTGAAGAAATAAAACACAGCAAACCGGAAGAACTTTTTTGTAGCTCGGGATTGTTATTAAAGCAGCTATTGGAGTTTACGGTGGTAGAACTTGGTGATAAGGTGCTTTTACAAGGAGGAGGCACTATGCGCCACCCACAATCCGGATCGCCAAATCAAAAAGAAGTTATTAACTTTAATACAAAACCCCAACCTTCTTTTAATAAACAATTTAATCTGCTCATCGATAATTTAATCGAAAACCAGGAGGCAGGATATCAGAACTTTATTTTTTGTGCTAGCGATCAGCAGGCCAAACGATTTTACGATATTTTTGAAGATCAGGACAGAAAAGTGGAATATAAAACCCTTGTGTTGTCCCTTTACCAGGGTTTTATAGACGAAGATTCTAAGATGATTTGTTATACAGATCATCAGATCTTTGAGCGTTACCATAAATTCCATCTAAAAAACGGTTATGCCAAAAAACAGGCGATAACCCTTAAGGAACTCACCAATCTTGAGGTTGGCGATTATGTGACCCATATAGATCACGGGATTGGCAAATTCGGAGGATTGCAGAAAATCGATGTGGAGGGCAAAAAGCAGGAGGCCATTAAATTGGTTTACGGCGAGCGAGATATTCTATATCTCAGCATACACTCGCTACATAAAATTTCTAAATTTACCGGTAAGGATGGGAAACCGCCAAAGATTTATAAACTTGGCAGCAACGCCTGGAAGAATTTAAAGGAAAAAACCAAGGCACGGGTCAAGCATATCGCTTTTAATTTAATTGAACTCTATGCGAAACGCAGGTTGCAGAAGGGATTTGCCTTTGGTCCTGACAGTTATTTGCAGAATGAACTGGAGGCTTCCTTTATCTATGAAGATACACCAGATCAGACTAGCGCAACTGCCGATGTGAAACTGGACATGGAAAATGACCGACCAATGGATCGGTTGGTATGTGGGGATGTTGGTTTCGGAAAAACAGAAGTCGCGATTCGAGCGGCATTTAAGGCGGTAGATAACGGGAAACAAGTGGCTGTTCTGGTGCCTACTACGATCCTGGCTTTTCAACATCACAAAACATTTACCGAACGTCTAAAGGATTTTCCCGTAAGCGTAGATTATTTAAACCGGTTCAGGACGACCAAAGAGCGGAAAGAAACCCTGGAAGACCTGGCAAAGGGGAGGGTAGATATCATTATCGGGACCCATCAACTCGTAAGCAAATCGGTAAAGTTCAAAGACCTTGGATTGCTGATCGTGGATGAAGAACAAAAATTTGGGGTATCGGTAAAAGATAAGCTTAAAACCATCAAGGAAAATGTGGATACCCTCACCCTTACTGCAACTCCCATCCCGCGAACATTACAATTCAGTTTGATGGCGGCACGGGATCTGTCAACTATTTCTACTCCACCGCCAAACAGATATCCTATTGAAAGTAATTTTGTCAGATTTTCAGAGGAAATTATTCGCGACGCCATTATTTATGAAATCCAGCGGGGAGGACAGGTTTTCTTTATCCATAACCGGATCGAGAACATAAAGGAAGTTGCCGGGATGATACAGCGCTTGGTGCCCGATGCAAAAGTTGGCGTAGGCCACGGACAAATGGAAGGGAAAAAACTCGAAAAGCTGATGCTGAGTTTTATGAACGGCGAATTTGATGTGCTGGTTTCCACAACCATCGTGGAAAGCGGATTGGATGTGACCAATGCCAATACAATCTTTATCAATAATGCCAATAATTTTGGATTGTCTGATCTTCACCAAATGCGCGGTCGGGTGGGGAGAAGCAATAAAAAGGCGTTTTGTTATTTTGTCACTCCGCCGGAATCAGCCATGACTGACGATGCCCGAAAGCGGATGACAGCATTGGAACAGTTCAGCGAACTTGGAAGCGGTTTTAATATCGCGATGAAGGATCTTGAAATTCGTGGAGCCGGGGACTTGTTGGGAGGCGAGCAAAGTGGTTTTATCAATGAAATAGGATTTGAAACCTATCAAAAAATCCTGAATGAAGCCATTGAAGAGCTAAAAGAGAATGAATTTAAAGAACTCTATAAGGAAAGTGAAGATCTTAGGGATAAAACCTTTGTGAAAGATACCCTGATAGATACCGATTTCGAGTTGTTGTTTCCCGATAATTATATCAACAATATCTCGGAACGCCTTAATTTATATACCGAATTGAATAATATTAAAACCGAAGTTGAGCTAAAGAAATTTGAGGCACGCCTGGAAGACCGGTTTGGCGAGTTGCCAATGCAGGCGGTAGATTTGCTGAACAGCGTGCGTATAAAATGGATCGCATCTAAAATCGGGCTTGAAAGAGTTGTGATGAAACAGGGGAAATTTATAGGTTATTTTATTTCCGACCAGCAATCAAATTATTACCTGACTAGTGACTTTACAAAGGTATTGCAATATGTGCAATCCCATTCTCATTCCTGCACTATGAAGGAAAAGAAAACGCGCGCCGGGCTGAGATTGTTGTTGACTTTTGAAAAAATAAATTCAATAGATAAAGCATTAAAAGTGCTGGAGCCATTGGATTTTACACTTAGGAAAGTGGAAGGTCTAAAATTGTAAAACCTCACATTTTCTAAAACCTGTGAGGTTTTAACCACGAATTTATTGGGGCCTTCAATTTATTTTTTTCTGTCAAAACGCAAAAATGCATCTTCCAAATATTCTAATCTTGTTCCGTCCTTGTTTTTAATGATTTCCACAATGTCAAATCTTACTTCCACCTTCAAATCGTGTTCCGTTACAAAATGATCAAAGGCTTTTACAAGATTCTGAATTTGTATGGCCTTAAAAAATTCCTGAGGATTTCCAAAATCTGGCGTGCTGCGGTTTTTAACTTCAATTAAGGCAAGGGTATTATCTTTACGGGCTATGATATCAACTTCAGCTTTTTGATAAATAAAATTTCTGGCAACTATTTTATAACCACTTTTAAGAAGAAATTCTACCGCCAGTTTCTCTCCTTTTTTACCTCGTCCGTTATGTGTTGCCATGTAAGTTTTTTATTAAAGGGAAGAAATTTATTTTATAAAAGTGACTCATTTATAGCAAATTGAAAATAGGGGATATTACCCTATTTTCAATTTAAAAAAAAACTTTTATATTTTATAAATGATAGTTCCTATCACAAGGTTCATAATTTCAATTTCTTCCGGTGAGGTATCTGTAATATGATCTCCATAAAATTTGATATTTGGTTCCTTTTCCGGAGAAAGAAATACTCGAAGATTACCCTTCCTCAAATTTTCCTTTCTTCCAAATCACTGCGCCGCTGTAATCCTATCCAGACCCGTAAAATAAAACAGGTTGGCCGTTCAACTTATTTAATTCATCATTGGTCGTTCTAATTTTAAATCCCGAATGAAGATTTCCAGTCTCCCGCCATTGAAACTCGGATAGCATAAATTTGGGTCCGCTAAGCTTCGGTTCAGCAAATATTCAATTCATTTGAAGGACCAGGAACTAAAACGCTCGTAAGGAAGTTCTTCCGTGCCTACTTCAAAAACGCCTATAACTTCAAAAACATTTGCATCCGGGTAATGTTTTTTAATTTCTTCAGAATTGAATCTGATTAGAATATCAACCATAAATTTGTCCAAGGTTATTGATGTGGTATTTTTTGCGCTGCCGAAGGAAGCCAGTCCAAGGACAATAACTTCTAGGAATGTTTTTCGCATTGGTTTAATTTTGGCTAATATTAGAGAGATTACCCAAAATTGCCTTGTCTTTTACAAGAATTTAACTTGAATTATTTAACAGATGCTTACCTTTACCTTTTTAAAATAGATCCAGATTAAATGAATAATTCTTCACAACGATATACTATTACAGCAGCATTGCCTTATACAAACGGTCCTATCCATATAGGGCATTTGGCGGGGGTTTATGTGCCGGCAGATATTTATGCCCGGTTCTTAAGAATGCAGGGAAATGATGTTGCTTTTGTTTGCGGTAGCGATGAACACGGCGTTGCAATCCCAATGAAAGCAAAAAAAGAAGGTGTAACCCCTCAGCAAATAATCGATAAATATCACGCGATAATTAAAAGATCTTTCGAAGATTTTGGAGTTTCGTTTGATAATTATTCCCGCACCTCGAATAAAATACATCATAAAACCGCATCAGAATTTTTTTCTAAATTATATGAGGGAGGAAAGTTTATAGAAGAAACCACCGAACAGTTATACGATGCAGAGGCCAATCAGTTTCTGGCAGACCGGTTTGTAACCGGCACTTGCCCTAAATGCGGAAATGAAGAGGCTTACGGGGATCAATGTGAGAGTTGTGGAGCTTCCCTGAATGCCACTGATCTGATAAATCCTAAATCGGCAATTACTGGAGCCAAGCCAACATTAAAAGAAACAAAACACTGGTTTCTGCCGCTGGATCAGTATGAAGACTGGTTAAAGCAATGGATCCTGGTAGGCCATAAAAAGGACTGGAAAACCAACGTTTACGGGCAGGTGAAATCCTGGATAGATGATGGGTTAAGGCCGCGTGCAGTAACCAGGGATCTGGATTGGGGAATTCCAGTCCCTTTGAAAGACGCTAAAGGAAAAGTGCTTTATGTTTGGTTTGATGCTCCAATCGGCTATATTTCTTCAACCATAGAATGGGCAGAAAGGGAAGGGAAAAACTGGGAAGATTACTGGAAAGTGAAAAACACCAAATTGGTTCATTTTATAGGAAAAGATAATATTGTTTTTCACTGTATTATTTTCCCGATCATGCTAAAGGCTGAAGGCAGCTACATTTTACCCGAAAATGTTCCGGCAAACGAATTTTTAAACCTGGAAGGCAAGAAGCTTTCCACCTCCAAAAACTGGGCTGTCTGGTTGCACGAATATCTAGAGGATTTTCCCGGTCAGCAGGATGTATTGCGATATGTTTTAACCGCGAATGCACCGGAGACAAAGGATAATGATTTTACCTGGAAAGATTTTCAGGCCAGGAACAACAACGAACTGGTCGCAGTTTTTGGAAATTTCATCAACCGGGTATTGGTTCTTACAGAAAAATATTATAGCGGGGAAGTTCCCATTCCGGGAGAATTTTCAGAAGTGGACAAGCAAACCCTTGCAACACTTAAAGCCTATCCTGCCGTGATCGCAAGTTCCATAGAAAAATACAGGTTTAGGGAAGCACAGGGTGAATTGATGAACCTTGCCAGGTTGGGAAATAAATACCTTGCGGATGAAGAACCTTGGAAAATAATAAAGACAGATGGGGATCGTGTAAAAACCGTGATGTACCTCGCATTGCAAATTTCAGCGGCATTGGCCACACTAAGTGAACCTTTTTTACCATTTACTTCAGTAAAATTAAAGAAGTTTTTAAATATGAAGCAGGTATCGTCTTCCTTACCCGGAAATCAAGAGGACTCCTGGCAAAAAGTAAGTACAAGGGAAGCATTACTTTGTGCGGGGCACCATATTGGAAAATCCGAATTGCTTTTCAGCAAAATAGAAGATGAACAAATTGAGAAACAATTGGAGAAACTGGAAGCTACAAAAGCGGCAAATGCAGCAGAAAATAAGAAAGTGGAACCTCAAAAGGAAATTGCCACTTTCGAGGATTTTACAAAAATGGACCTACGGGCAGGCACCATAGTGGAGGCTTTAAAAATGCCGAAAGCCGATAAGTTGCTGGTATTAAAAGTAGATACCGGATTGGATATCAGGACGATTGTTTCCGGGATTGCCCAGAGCTTTAAGCCTGAAGATATTATAGGAAAAAAAGTGACCGTGCTCATTAACCTTGCTCCAAGAAAATTGCGTGGAGTGGAAAGCCAGGGGATGATCCTTATGACTGAAGATGCAAAGGGGGGGCTTGTGTTTTTGAATCCTGACACCAATGGGGTTGTGAACGGAACCGTAATTTCTTAAGCTCAATAAATTAGACCTGACAGGATTCCAAAACCCTGTTAGGTGTTACTTTTAATTGACATGCTCAAAATTGCTTACCATCCGATTTACAAACATCCCCTTCCTGATGGACATCGTTTTCCAATGGAAAAATATGACCTAATTCCAAAACAATTGCTTTATGAAGGAAGTTGCACAGAAGCAAATTTCTTCACCCCTGCGATGCCGGAAGCCTCAGCGATTCTTGCGGTGCACAGCGAAAATTATTTCCGGGAATTGCAGGATCTAAGTCTGGATAAACGGGCCGGGAGAAAGATTGGTTTTCATCTTTCTGAAGCTTTGGTCAAACGGGAACAAATAATTGTCGATGGAACCATAAAAGCCAGTGAATTTGCATTGCGAAATGGAATTGCTATGAACATCGCTGGTGGAACCCATCACGCTTTTGCCAACCGCGGGGAAGCATTTTGTTTGCTAAACGATCAGGCAATTGCGGCAAGATACCTTCAGAAGAAAAGGCTGGCTGAAAAAATTCTAATTGTCGATCTGGATGTGCATCAGGGCAATGGTACGGCAGAGATCTTTGAAGATGATTCTTCGGTCTTTACCTTCTCGATGCACGGAAAGAATAATTATCCCTTTAAAAAAGAGTTATCAGATCTGGATATTGAATTGCCTGACGGCACCGGTGATGTTGAATATCTGGAAATTTTAAAAAATACGCTTCCCAGGTTAATAAATGACCAGGCTCCCGATTTTATCTTTTATTTAAGCGGGGTAGATATCTTATCAACCGATAAACTTGGAAAACTAGGCTGTTCTGTAGCCGGATGTAAAGAGCGCGACCGGTTTGTGCTTCAAACCTGTAAAGACCATAAAATTCCCGTGGAGGTGAGTATGGGAGGTGGTTATTCTCCGGATATTAAGACTATAATAGAAGCCCATGCGAACACCTATAGAATGGCACAGGAAATTTATTTTTAATATTAATAAGGGTCAAAAATCTAATACTTGGGAAAAAAAATTCTACGACAGATAAGTAATAGGAAAAAAATAATGTCATATATTATTGTTTGTATGTGACAATATTCGTATATATATATCTCACAATGAGATATATAACACTTTAAAAGGCAAACGAAACGAAGCTCAATTTCGAATTCAACAAACGCAAATTGAAACATTAAAGAGTTTGGAAAATAGCGGATATATTGATTTGTATTTTGGTGATCAAAGTCATTTTGGAGGTACCCCTAATGTACCTTATGCCTGGCAAACAATGGAAACCCCAATATTATTACCTGCTGCTAAAGGCAAGAGTTTAAGTGTGGTTGGTTTAATGACACGCAAAAACGAGCTTTATTTAGAAACCATTGAAACCACCTTTAACTCGGGTAAAATTATTTGTTTTATGGAAAAATTTGTAGAACAAACTCTAAAGAAAACAGTTATAATCCTAGACAATTCACCCATTCATAAATCAAAGAAGTTTATGGCTAAGATCGTCCTTTTTTATTTCGTGTCCCTATTCTTCAAAGTTTTTAAGGTACCCCTTAAAAAAAACGGAGAAGTCTTTCCTTCGCCGTCTTTGTTTCTCAATTGCTGATAGAATTAACTGAATATTCCTGGTTCAAACTTGCTTATTTTTTGCAATTTATATGATAGTTGGGATTATCGCGGGGATTTATTGAAGGAAGTAACTAAAGTTTCATTAAAAATCCACGTTCAATAGGTTGGT